>JBBQSR010000081.1:0-10768 GCA_038234855.1 Ktedonobacterales bacterium
TTCGCCTTTCGCAACCAGCGGCTCGATCTGCTGCTGCGCGTCGGGGAGGTGTGTGGCGACATCGGCAGATTCTCGGTTGGGCCGCAACCCGTCATCTTTCTCAACTCCGCCGAACTCATCCATGAATTGTTGGTGACACACGGCTACGACGTGATGAAGCTGCCAGAATTCAGCGACAGCGCGCGTCCAGTGCTGGGCGCGGGGTTGCTCACCAGCGAGGGTGAGGCCCACCGGGCGGCGCGCAAGCTGGTCGCCCCGGCCTTCGCGCCGCGCACCATCGCCAACTATGCCGCGACGATGGTCAGCTATGCCGAGCGATTGCAGCGCGAGTGGTCCGATGGGGCCATCCTCGACATCCATCACGAGATGTCACGGCTGACGCTCTGGATCGTCGGCAAGACGCTTTTCGACGCGGAGGTCTTGGATGAAGCCGACGACCTGGGTGAGGCGCTGACCACGGCCATCGCCCATGTCAACGGCAGCATCGGCGCGTTAGTCCATTTGCCGCAAAGTTGGCCCACGCCACACAACCGCCAGTTTCGCGCCGCCATCGCGCGGCTCGACGCGACCATCTTGCGCATCATCGCCGAGCGCCGCCAAGAAGCTCACCATCGTGGTGACATGCTCGAAAGCCTGCTGGCGGCGCGTGACGAAGATGGCGGTCAACTGCCCGACGAGCAAATCCGTGATGAAGTCATGACGCTCTTTCTGGCGGGCCACGAAACCACGGCAAACGCGCTGAGCTGGGCCTGGCATCTGCTGAGCACCCATCCCGTTCCCTATCAGCGCCTCCTCGACGAAGTGGATGCGGTTTTGGGGCATCGCAGCCCCACTTTGGATGATCTGCCGCGCTTGCCCTATGCCTTACAGATCTGCAAAGAGAGCTTGCGGCTCTATCCCCCTGCCTACTTCACGGGGCGTAAAGTGCTCGTTGACCTGACGCTGGGTGACTACGCGATTCCGCGTGACACGTTGATCATGTTGAGTCCCTATACGCTGCACCGTCGCGCGGACTATTTCGCCGACCCGCTGCGTTTCCTGCCAGAGCGGTTCGCCCCCGAGCAGGCCGAGCGCATTCCCCGTCACGCGTATTTGCCCTTTGGGAGCGGCCCGCGCGTCTGCATCGGCAATCACTTCGCCATGATGGAAATGCATCTGCTGTTGGTGACACTGGCACAGCATGCCGCCTTCGCCGCAACAGCGGGGACGGTCATCGCTGAGCCATTGGTGACGCTGCGCCCCAAGGGCGGCATCGCCATGACGGTCCGCCGCCGCGCTGCCCATGCCGATATGCCCGACGGGTCGGTAGCGCCCGCGCGACAGGCGGTGTAGCGGATGCAGCAGCGAAGCGATGTGTCGCCCCAATATGCCGCCTTCGCCCCTGGCTGGTGGATGCGGTTCGCCGCGCCACCGCGCACGATGATCGTCTCGGGCATCGCGGAACAAGAATGGCTCCGCAAATCCATCATTCTCGGGGTCGTGCTATTTTTCACGCTGATCCTCAGCCTTCCGTTGCTGGTGGAGTATGCGCTGTCACATTCCTTCTTAACCCTTATCGTGCTCATCTTCATCGGAATGGTTATCTGTGCCGCCCACATCAACCGACGCGGAGATCTGCAAACCGCGACCTTTTTCTATTTGCTGACGTACACGGGGGTGGTCATGTGGGGGATATGGTCGCCCCTGCCAGGATCGCCGCTTGCCATCCTCTGGGAATGGTCGTTGCTCTTGGTGACGCCGCTCGTCGCAGGCTTGTTTCTGCCGTTTTGGACGCCTTTTGTCTTCGCATTGGCGAATACCGGGGCAATCACCTTCATGTTCTTCAAAAAACAAGAGAATACGCCTTTGCTGGCACAGATGGGCATCTTTCCCAAGATCGATTTTGTCTTATATGGCGGCATCATCTCGATGGCCATCGCGGTGCTGAGCGCGGTATATGCCTACAGCGTCGAGCAGGCCATCATTCAGGCCGACCGCGCGGCGGAGCTAGAGGCGGCGCATATGGAATTGCAGACGACCCACATCGAACTCACGCGCGCTTACACTACCCTAGAGGAATTAGCGACGCACGACCCCCTCACCGGTCTGGCCAACCATCGCACGCTCAATGAGCAACTCGCCATCGAATTGCAGCGGGCCGAGCGGTCGCAGACCGGCCTCGCCGTGATCTTCTTGGATATCGACCATTTCAAGGCGCTCAACGACACCTATGGGCATCCCGTCGGCGATGACGTGCTGAAGCGTTTCGCGACGACCATCGGGGCGCAGGTGCGCGGCATCGACATCATCGGGCGCTGGGGCGGTGAAGAGTTCCTGGCGCTGCTGCCCGATATCGACAGTGAGGGTGCCCAGGCGGCGGCGGAGCGCATCCGCGTGGCGGTGGCGTCGCAGAGCTTCAGCAGCGCGGGGGGCATCCACGTGACGTGCTCGGTCGGTTTAGCGTTCTATCCCCACCACGCGACGACGAGCGAGAGCCTGCTGGCCCAGGCCGACCATGCCATGTACGCCGCGAAGAAGCTGGGCCGCAACCAGATCCGCGTGGCCGACGAATTGGCCGTCTTGGCGCTCGAAGGGCACGACGAATCCGCGACCTCGCGCGAGGACCAGGCCTTGCTGGGCGTGGTGGAGGCGCTGGGCGTGGCCATCGGTGCGCGCGATGCCTACACCGCCGAGCACATGCGCGCCGTGGGCCACCTGGCGGGTCGCCTCGCCGTGCAACTGGGGCTGAGCGAGGCCGAGTGCCGGGTGATCGAGCTGGCCGCGAAGCTGCACGACATCGGCAAGGTCGCCATCCCCGATGCCATCTTGCGCAAACACACCGCGCTTACCCCGGATGAACTGCTGATCATGTGCAGCCACCCCATCGTGGGGTCCGACATCATCAGCCACATCCCTTCGCTGCGGGGCCTCAGCGCCATCATCCGTGCCCACCATGAGCGGTGGGACGGCAACGGCTACCCCGATGGCTTGGCGCGCGAGGCCATTCCCTTGGGCGCGCGCATCATCGCCGTCGCCGATGCCTTTGATACGCTGGTCAGTACGCGCCCCTCGCAGGTGGGCGATGCCATCACCCCCGCCATGGCCGAGATAGCGAGCGGCGTGAATGCGCAATTCGATCCGGCGGTGGTGGCGGCGTTCCTCGCCATCTCTCCCGCGCTGGCACCCCAGGTAGAGCGCCGTGCCGCGTGAAGCCGCTGCATCCCATTGGTGGCTAGGGGGCGGCGGTCGGGCGTGCCATGCCCAGGCGCAGGGCGGCGGCGGTGATGGCGGCGGACGATTGGCTGAGGTGAATCTCTTGGGTGGCGTGGTTGAGCTGCCAGTGCAGGTCGGCGTTGTGCCAGTGCTGGGCCGCCGCGCGCCGCTCAAGCGACCGCGCGGCGATGGCCTCGCTGGCCGTGCCGACCAGCAGCACCAGCACGATGCCCAGCGTCAGCGCCAGCACCGGGCGGCGCGCCAACGCCACGACGCCGCGCCACACCATGCGGCGCAGCGACGGCGGACTAGGGGGGAGAACGGAATGAGGCCGATGATGCGGGGGGGGTGAGGGTGCGCTTCCATGTCGCATAGGTCTCGTGCCTCCCTACATCATCGCGGGTGGTGAGTTGGGCGATCCCTGCCACGTTGACCACTCGCCGCGCGTCTCGTCGTCGTGGCCGGGCACCTTCCCTGGCGACCCGTTGCGCATCCATACGCATGAGCTTTGACGACACAGCATCCCTATTGCAACTCGCGTGCCAAACTCGGCATTATGACCTGGTTAGCTTTGATTGACGCGTGCGCGCACCGCGTTGACGAGGGTCGCCAGCGAGTACAGGCCCAGGGTGAAAAGCACCAGCGCGAAGCCGCCGGTCGTCACCCCCAGCCGCACGAGGTCGCCCGTGGCCAGTGGGCAGACGCCGCTGGCATCGCACTGGGGATGGGTGGCGGAAAAGGCCCACCAGGGCACGACCGCGACGACCAATTCACTGAGGCCCGCCGCGATGCCGGTGATGGCCCCCGCCAGCCCGGCGTTGCGAAACCGCTCAGCGTTGATGAGCGCCAGCACGCCCAGCACCCCCGCGACGCCCCCCGCGAGGCCGCGACTGATGGTCAAGATGGCATAGGTGTGGTTCCCAGCGGTGGCGGCGAACCCACCCGCGATGGCGTAAAAGAGGATGGGGCCAAACAGCAGACCCAGGATGATGGCGAAGGTGACGCCATTCGCGTTGAGGGATTGTTTCGGCATGGGCAGCGTCCTTATACGTTAAACTGGGTACTGTCCCCTCCTTGCGAGAGGGAGGCAGTGGGTGTACAACTCACGGTAATGAGACTGGTGCGGAAGGACTAATGCGTCCTAGCGGCTCGACCGTTTCCGAAAGATTGGTCCTCCGTTCCGGTCCTCTCAGGTGAATCGATCATAGAAGGCTGCGCCGCGAGCGCCACAGTATAAGGCCACGACACGCCTGGGAGATCTCAGCCCCTCAAGGAGAGTAGTATGTGGTACGCGGGGATTGACTGGGCCGATCAGCATCACGATGTGCTCGTCATTGATGAGCAAGGGAAGCAACTGTCGAAGAAACGGGTGGCCCATTCGGCGGAAGGCATGACTGAGTTGCTGACGTTTCTCACCAGCATTGGCGATGTACGGGATCAGCCTGACCATTTGGCCTGCATCGTTGAAACGAACAAAGGCCTGTTGATTACGGTCCTGTTGGAAGCCGGTCTGCCGGTTTATCCGGTCAACCCAAAAACGTTGGAAAAGTGGCGCAAACCGTCGGGGGCCAAAACCGATGAGATTGACGCCTTCCTGCTGGCGCGTAAAGGGCGCAGTGATCTCGACCAGCTGCGGCGTTTGGAGCCGGATAGCTCGCTGGTCCAGGAACTCAAGCAGCTGACACGCGATCAAGATGGGCTGATCGCGATGCAGACGCGCCTGGTGAATCAACTCACTGCCTGCCTCAAAGCGTATTATCCGGTGGCGCTGGAGTTGTTTACCATGCTTCAACAAAAGAGCACGCTGGCGTTTCTGCACGCCTTCCCGACCTTGAAGTGCGCCCAGCAGGCCACGCTGGACGAGATCGTGGTAGTGCTGCGCACCGCCAAGCATCCGCACGCGGACGCGAAGGCCCGCGCGATTCTTGCGCAAATTCACCTGCCCCAGTTGCAGGCGGACGAGATTACGACACGAACCAAGATGCGGTTGATGCAGGCCTTGGTGGGACAATTGTCCTCGGTGGTCGAGACGATTGCTGCGTATGACAAAGAGATCGAACGCCTTTTTTTGACCCATCCTGATGCCGCAAGTTTTCGTGTCCTGCCCGGGGCGGGGAAGCGTTTGGCCCCGCGTTTGTTGGCAGAATGGGGCGATGATCGCACACGGTATCAGGATGCGGGGAGTGTGCAGGCCCTGGCGGGAACCTCGCCCGTGGCCTTCCAAAGCGGTAATTTTTCCAAGGCGCACCGCCGCTATGCCTGTAACAAAGTCTTGCGCAATGCCTTCCATCAATTTGCCTGGCAAAGTACCCGTGCGGAAGCTTGGGCGTTGGCCTACTATCAACGCAAGCGCAAGGAGGGCAAAACCCATACCGTCGCGTTGCGCGCCTTGGCGAACCACTGGGTCCGGATCATCTTTGCCGCCTGGAGTCATCGCCAATCCTATGATGCGGCGATTTTCCTGGCGGCGCAACACGCCCATGCTCCACGCGTTGCCTAAAGTGTGGCTGCGCCAGCGGGCACGTTCCTCAGCGGCTTCAGCGATAGCTTCGCGCGGGAAGGCGTTCCTCCGCACGCGGACGCAATCCCCGTTCTCCGCGAAGACATTGCGTCCGCGTGCGGAGGAACCCGACCGTGCGACCATGCGCTGCATCTCCTCATGCGTGGTCATTTGGATGTTCCTCTTGACATAGAAGGTCTTTCGGGCGGATGTCGTGCGCCACGCGAACGCGCGGGCGACCAGTCTCGTCTACCATATCCTGTGCCAGGTTGGCATGTCAATGCGATCCGTCACACCGGGCAGATGAGGGCGAACTCACAGGCGGCACATTTGCGCTCCTCGGGTCGCGCGGGGAAGCGGCCAGCGTGGATGCCCGCGATGGCCGCTGTCGCCTGGGTGCGCAGCCGTTCCTCTTGGCGCGGCCCCAGGGTGACGGCGACGGTTTCGCCCGCGTTCAGGTGATGGTCGGTGATGGTGTCGGCCCCCGCGTCGCCGCTGAGCGTCCGTTGTGCCAGCACGGTCAGGTACAGCCCCAGCGTCGGTTCATCGCTGGCGCGGCGGCGACCGAGCTGGTGGCGCACCACGCGGCGCGGCCCGGCGTCCGTCGCAGTGGCTCCCTCGGTGCGGTCCAGTTCCACGCGCACCAGCGTCTCGGCGACCGTGACCTCCACCGCGTCAGCGAAGGCATCGTGGGAACGCTCATTCGCGCGCACCTGGTCATAGGCCGCCGCGACGGCCTGGCGACCATGCCGCAGATACAGCGCGTCGAAGGGGTCGCGCTCCACCGCGTGCCCCCAGGCCGTCTCGAAGGCGCGCACCGCCCCCGCGGCGTCGCCAGCGTCGCCATTGGCCGCACGCAGCGCGGCGCTGACCGCCCGTCGCAAGCGCCAAAAGGTGTTGCGCCCGCTCGCGAAGTGATAGCCATAGCGATAAGCATATTGCCGTGGGCAGCGGTCATAGGTCTGCACCGCTCCGCTCGTCAGCACCTCGCCCTCCGTGAAGGCCGGGTCGCGCGCCGTCGGAACGAAGACCGCGTCATCGGCCTCAGCGGGCATCGGCGTCGTGCTCGTCACCTCGGGCTGCACATCCCCGGCACGCAGCAGGGGTGCGAGGAAGTCCGATGGGGCACGCCGCACCTTGCCATAGCGTTCCGCGCGACTGAGGATCAGCGTGTCGCGCGCCCGCGTGATGGCGACATAAAAGAGGCACGCTTCCTCGGTGCGGTGCACGGCGGTGGCGTCGCCATCCGCGCCCGCGACCAGCCCCGGCGGGCGTGGCGCGGCATCGGCCCGCCGCGTGATGGGGAAGTACGTGCCCGCCAAACGGGGCAGGTACACGATGGGCCACTCCAGCCCCTTCGCCCCGTGGATGGTCAGCACCTGCACTGCGCCGCTGGTGTGCTCCGCCTCGGGCGTGCCGGGGCGGTTCAGCAGCCGCACCGCGCGTAGAAAGGCGATAAAGCCCTCCCACCGCAGCGCCGCCGTGCGCTCGGCATCCACGCCCGTCGCGACGGGGCGATCCTGGTCATAGCGCGCCGCCAGCGCCAGCAACTCCGCCAGATGGTGTGCGGTGCCGTCGTCGCGCAGCAGATGCGCGCGTGCCGCCCCCGTCAGGTCGAAGCAATAGAGCGCCAGCGCGCGGGTGATGCTCGGCTGATGGCGCATCTGCCCCAGGGCGCGGTGCAGGTGCGCCAGCGCGGCCCGCTCCGCTGGGGCCAGCGCCGGATCGTCCAGCGCCGCGCCGATGGCCTGGGGCAGGGTCAGGTGCCCTGCCTGTTGGTGTGCCAGCACCTGCTGCACGGTCGCGCGGCTGAAGGCGTGGGCGGGCACCCGCGCCGCGCGCAGCAGTCCCCCCGCCTCGTCGGCCAGAAGATGCGCGCTGCCCAGCAGATCCTTCACCGCCTCGTCGCCAAAGAGGTCCACGCGCGTCGTCGCGGGGATGTCGGCCCCGGCGAGCGCCGTGGCGACCTGGCGTGCCAGGGTGCGCGTGCGGCACAGCACCGCGATGGCGTCCCAGGGCGTCCCCGCCGCGCCGCGCCGCCCGATGTCGGCCACCAGATCGGCTAATTCGCTGGTGCCATCCGGTGCGATCATCAGGCGCAGGGTGTCTGGCGCGTCGGCCCGCGTGGGGCGCAGCGCCACCTGCGCGGCATTTGTCCCGTCGCGTAGGGCTTCGGCGGCGAAGTGATTCGCGGCGGCAACGACGGCTGGACGCGAACGATAGTTATATTCCAGCGGGGTGATGGTCGCGGTGGGGTAGTCATGCGCGAAATTGGCGATGTTGGCCGACGACGCGCCACGGAAGCGATAGATCGCCTGGTTGGCGTCGCCTACCGCCCAGATGTTGCCCTCTGGCCCGGCCAGTTGGCGCAACAACACCCCATTCGCGCGGTTGATGTCTTGAAACTCGTCAACTAACAACTGCGGGTATTGCTCGCGCACCTCGGCCAGCACCTGCGGCTGCTCGGCGAAAAGGCGCACCGTCAGCCGGATGAGGTCACCATAGTCGGCGTCGCCGCGCCGCGCTAGTTCGTCTTGATACATGGCATAGACGGCGGCGACCTCCAGCGCCCGTTCGCGTGGCGCGGGGTCGTCGCCTGTCATCGCCTCGGCCAGGGCACGGTACCGCGCCGGATCGGTCAGTTCATCTTTGGCTGCGCTGATGGCGCTCAAGAGGTCGCCAAAGTAGTGCGTCGGGGCGGCGAGCGAGGCGTAATGATGCAATGGCAACTGGCTCCCCAGGTCGCGCAGCACGAAGAACGCGCTGATCTCATCGATCAGCCGAAAGTCGGGCCGCAACCCGACGAGGTGCCCATATGCCCGCAGGATGTCCGCGCCGAAGCGGTGAAAGGTCGTGACGGTGGGCAGGTCCGTTGCCGTCGCCCCCAGCGCCGCGCTGATGCGGTCGCGCAGCTCCCCCGCCGCCTTGCGGCTGAAGGTGAGCGCCAGAATCTTTCCCGGCGCGCTGCCATGGGCCACCAGCCAGCGGACGCGCGCGACCAGGGTGCTGGTCTTGCCGGTGCCGGGTCCCGCCACCACCAGCGTCGGCGTGGGGGCCGCCGCCGCGACGGCCTGCGAGGCATCCACCCTCACCGAGGCGGTTGCCTGCCCCACCTCGGCGGTCGCCTCCGCAGTGGCCTCGGGATTCGCTAGCAATTGCGTCAGTTGGCCGATGATGACCGCCTTCGAGACGGCGAAGTCGCCCGCGATGGCATCGACCGTGCGGGGCGGCACTCCGTCAGCGCCGAGGAAGGCCGCGCGCACCAGCGCCAGCGGTGCCAGCAGTTCAGCGGCGAAGGCGTTCGCTTGGCGCTCGCGGCGGCTGCGGGGGCTATAGGCTTCGTCGGGGCGCAGCAGGGCATCGGGGTCCAGTTGCTCGAAGTCGTGCGCGACATCCGCCGGGGCACAGTCCGCCGCCTCGGTCCCCCGCGCGCGGTGCAGCCGCCAATGGCCCAGTTCGTGTGCCAGGGTGAAGCGCCGCACCGTGGGGGCGAGGTCGTCGCGCAGCCAGATCAGGTCATCGTCCGGGTCCAGGTAGCCCATCACCCCCGGCTTGGCGTCGCGGGCAAAGACGGCCAATTCCACGCCCACGCTGGCCGCTAGCGCATCCACATCCAGCGCGTGACCGCCCGTTTGCGTGCGCTGCTCATCGCCCAGCGTGCGCCCCGCCACGCGCGCCGCGCTCATCTCATCCATCGCTGCCCCCGCCGTGTGTCGTCACCTTTCAGTATACCACACGGCGACGGTCGCTTGGTGGTTAACGCACGCGGTCGCAAGCGTCGTAGCCCATCTCCGTGAGCGCGACGATGCGTATCTGGCTGCGATTGCGGTGGATAAAGCGTTGCACCTCGGTCAGCGAACCGAAGATGTTCACCCACACGAGGTCATCACGGTCGAGCGTGCGCGAATTTGGTAGGCTCGTGCCCTGGCGCGTGCGATAGACCGTGCCAACGATGCGGTATTTGATGCGCTGCCCCAGCGGAGTGAGGCACACTCGCACGCGCTGCGACTGCATCATCGTGGTCCCTAGTCCGTGAAGAATGGGTATGGCGTTGGCAACGACTGCACGGGGGATACCTCCTGCGAACGTTCAGACGCATCTCTGCATTTATGAGAAGTAGCGTATCATGGCGCTTGCCACAGCGGCAACGTGCTCAGGGTCGCGATCCGTAGCCCAAGGTTCCCACCCTCTTTTCTTTCTTCGGACCCCTTTGCTATATTTAGTATAGTGACTCTTTTCCGCTATGGCGGTAGATGGCATGCCATCTGCGTTATAGAGGCTGAGCGCGCGAGCGGGATGCCCGTGCCGATCAGCCAGCCCTTGTTCCCATGTTTTGCCAGCACCATCAGCGTCGTTGCGGATGATGTCGTGGCTTCTCATTCCCTCGCGCGACCAGGGGGTCGCACCCAAAATTCACACGCATGCAGGAGGTGGCGAACCATGCAACAGTATCAAGATCTCCTTATCGACGTATTGCTGGACCAGGGATTTTCCCTCGCTGAAGCCCAAGACTTGATCGCCCTCCAGGACTATACCCTGCGGACGCACCGGGTCACGACGCTGCAACACGAGATCACCGAAGGGGCGCAAGCGAACGACAAAGACCCCGATTCGCGCTAAGTCGCTCGCTTGGCCATCACCGTCTCATCCGCCCCTCGCGCGTCGCTGCGTAGGGGGCATTTTTGCAGTGGTCTAGCATCGTTGGCGCGCTCGCCGCAGACAGACCATCAGACCCAGGAGGCTCACCCTTCATGCATCCCGAACCGCTTCGCGCGCAGACCGATCTCAGTGTGGCGTCTCCGGCGGTGCCAGCACCGCCGCAGGCCGCGCCCGCCCCTGACGCGACGGGGACGAACAAGTGGGTGGTGCTGGCCGTCATCGCGGCGGGCGTCTTCATGGCGACGCTCGACTCGTCCATCGTCAACATCAGCCTGCCGACCATCGCCGCCGCGTTTGGCGTGCCGTTGGGCGGCGCGGTGGAATGGATCATCATCGCGTATCTCGTCGTCATCGCGGCGGTGCTGCTGAGCGTGGGGCGGCTGGCCGATCTGGTCGGGCGCAAGCCGCTTTGGGTGG
>JBBQSR010000082.1:0-10743 GCA_038234855.1 Ktedonobacterales bacterium
CGGCGTGCGAGAGGGCCTCGCGCGCCAGCAGGGTCAGCGTCGCGTCGTTCGCCACGGTGACGCCGTTGGGACCGGTTTGCAGCACGCCGCAGTGGCCGTGGTCGGTATATTCGCAGAGGCACACATCGGTCATGATGACGAGTTCGGGTACGGCGGCCTTCATCGCGCGGATGGCCGCCTGCACGCCGCCGGTCGGTGACCACGCGCCGCTGCCCTGGGCATCCTTCGTCTCGGGCAAGCCAAAAAGCAGCACCGCCGGGATGCCGAGCTTGGCGATTCGTTCGGCCTGGGCCGCCATCGCGCTCACCGGCCATTGGAACTGCCCCGGCATCGAACTGATGGCGCGCGGCTCACGCAGCCGTTCATCGACGAAGAGCGGATAGATGAACTGTTCGGGACGCAGCGTATGTTCGCGCACCATGCGGCGCAGCGTCGCGCTCTGGCGCAGACGGCGCGGGCGGATGATGGGCGATTCAGGCGGATTCGTCATGGGTGGTTCTTTCGTGGGGGGCGGCTTCCGGGGCGGCGTCGAGCGGCAACCGCAGGTACAGTTCGCGGTGGCGCAGCGCGAAGCCGAGGGATTCATAGAGCTTCACGGCGGCGGTGTTGCCCTCCCACACGTGCAGGTCCAGGCTGCGCACGCCCAGCAGCGGCGCTTGCTGCATCACATACTCCAGCACCGTCCGCGCGACGCCGTGCTTGCGCCAGCGCGGGTGCACCACTACGCGTTTGATGTAGCCGACATCCGAGATGAGCATGGTCGGGGCCAGCAGCAGTTCTGCCTTGCCGACGATGCGAAAGGGCGCGGTGCTGACTGCCTCGGGCGCGAGTTCCGCCAGGAAGATGAGGTTGCGTTCGTGCACCGACGGATCGACCGAGCCGAAATACTTGTCGACATCGCGGCTGATGGCGCGGTGCGGCGAGGTGCCAAAGGTATCGAGCCACTCGATCGCGGCGATATCGTCAACCTGCGCGAGCCGCAGCGTGAAGGGTGCCGCCGCAGCGGCCTCGTGGTTGCGAGTGGTCATCAGGCTTATTCGACGGGTTTGGCGGGCAGTCGCAGGACGGCCCCAAAGGCGACGGCACCCGCCGCCAGATAGACCAATCCCAGGAAGACATGGTCGGGGTCTGGCCCCTTGAACAACTGATAGAGGGCATAGCCCCCTAGCCCGACCCCCATCAGCACCAAGATGAATATCCGCTGCAAACTCTTCGACATGGACGACTCCCTCAACTGGCCAGCACGCTGGCACCTCACCCATCCGATTATAGCATAGCGGGGTTGGTGCCAGCCGCGAGTGGGAGGAATAGTGGCCCTCCTCCCCTCACTTGGGTTGGGGGAATTGCCCGCGCATAAAGGCGTCCCATTGGCGGTCCGACAGGAGCCGGTGCATCGTCAGCAAGAGCCGCGCGGATGGGGTGACGAGATAGCGCGTGCGCGGGCGGCGCGCGGTGATGGCGCGCTCGATGGTGGCCGCGACGTCGTCGGGCGTGCCAGCCAACCGCGCCATGGGACCACGCTGATAGGTTTCTTCCGTGACCTTGGCCACCAGGGCGTTGAACCCCGCATAGGGATCGTCCGTCCCTGCCGTCGCACTGACGCTGGTAGCGGCGGTTTCGCCAAAGCGCGAACGGATGAGGCCCGGCTCGATCAGCACCGCGTCGATGCCAAAGCCCCCGACCTCATAGCGCAGCGCGTCGGTCAGCGCTTCGACCGCGTGCTTGCTGGCATGATAATAGCCGCCGCCAGGGAAGGTGATGAGGCCCCCGATGGAGCTGAGATTCACGATCTTGCCCCAGTGTTGGCGGCGCATCCCCGGCACCACCAGTTGCACCAGGCGCGCCAGGCCAAAGAAATTCGTCTCGAACTCGCGGCGCACCTGCGCCAGTGCCACGGATGGGATGGCCCCACTCTGGCTATAGCCCGCGTTGTTGATGAGCACGCCCACCGCACCCTCCGCCGCCTCGATCTGCGCGACCGCCGCCGTCATCGAGGCTTCATCCGTCACATCCAGGGCCAGTGTCTGGCAGCCCGCCGCCGCCAGGTCGGCGAGATCCGCCGTGCGTCGTGCCGTGGCGTAGACGCGCCAGCCCGCCTTCGCTAGCCGCAGAGCCGTCGCCTTGCCGATGCCTGATGAGGTCCCGGTGATGAGGACTGCGCGTGAAATTGCCTGTGCCATGATCAATCATTCTCCCTGTTGAGTGGCCTTCGCCGCCATGCCCCACAAGAGGGCGCGGAGCATCCGTACCAGATACGCCCGAAAATCGATGGCAAAGATGGCGAGGTCGGGACCCTCGCTCATCTCGCGGACTAGGGGGGTCGCATCGGCCATGCTGTGAATGCCAACCACGATGATCTGGCATTGCAACAGCGCGTCCGCTCCCCCGCCCTGTGCAAGCACAAAGGGCAGGGCACGCTCGAAAAGCGCGCCTGTCGCCTGGAGTCGGTCGCGCAGGTGCAGCTTGAAGGCATGCACCGTGGCAACATCGACGTTCCGTTCCAAAATGCTGTAGTGCAGCGCGACCAAACGCGTCAACAGCGGGCGTTCGGCCAGGGTCGCATCAAAGAGGGCGACGACCTGCGCGATGGCCGTCGCGCTGGGGGTGATGAGCGGCAAGCCCACATCCATCGCGGTGAACCACTCATCCAGTTGTTCGCCCAGCAGCGCCAAAAAGAGCGCCTCCTTACTCGGAAAGTAGAGATAGAGCGTTCCCTTGACCACATTGGCCGCCTCCGCGACCTCAGCCATCGTGATATCCGCGAAGTCGCGCGTCGCGAACAGCGCCATCGTCGCCGCCATGATGGCAGTGCGGCGCGTTTCTTTTTGCGCCTCAGATATCGCTCGTCGTCGGAACGCCATCAGCGATGCTCCCCTTCCAGCAAATGACCCTGGGTCAATTATAAATGACTTACAGTCATTTGTCAAGAGGTGAGGCGGTCCCTCTCGCGCACACCCCCGCAAAAGTGTCGCGCCTCGTCGGTCCTATTGCCTCTCGCCCGTTGGTCCCCTGTCCTTGTCCCGCGCTGCCCTACCCCGTATACTAGATCTATAGAACACCTTACCGAGCACGGCTGCGAAAATCCCATCCGCTTCGCGTCCCTCGTGGATTTTCGTGGCCTTCGTATTCCCGTCTTTTTCGTTCAGGTTTGCCCGAAAGGATCACGATGGCTGCCGAATTTACCCACCTGCACGTGCACAGCGAATATTCGCTGTTGGATGGTCATTCCCGCATCAAGAAGCTGGTGAAATCCGCGAAGGACCAGGGGATGAGCGCGCTGGCGCTGACCGACCATGGCGCGATGTATGGCACCATCGAGTTTTATCAGGCATGCCATGACGCGGGCATCAAACCCATCATTGGCGTGGAAGGCTACCTGAGCCATCGTGGCATGGCCGAGCGCACGGGGCAGTACGACTACTGGCATCTGTTGCTGCTGGCCGAGAACGATGTGGGTTATCGCAATCTGCTGCAACTGACGACGCTGGCGCACACGAAGGGCTATTACATCCGCCCCCGCCTGGACCGCGACACGTTGGCCCAGTACAGCGAGGGCGTCATCGCCACATCGAGCTGCCTGTCGGGCGAGATCCCCAAGTTGCTGCTGAAAGAAGACCTCAACGGGGCTAGGCAGACCGCGAAATGGTACCGCGAAGTCTTCGGCGACCGCTTCTTCCTCGAAATTCAAGAGCATCATGGCGACGGCAGCGACCAGACCAAGCTGAACCAACTGCTCTACGACCTGCACCGCGAGACGGGCATTCCCCTGGTGGCGACCAATGACCTGCACTATGTCGACGCGAAAGACGCCGATTCGCAGGACGTGCTGCTGTGCATCCAGACCGGCAAGACGCTGGAAGACCCCAAGCGCATGCGCTTCGACAGCAAAGAATATTACCTGAAAAGCCCCGCCGAGATGGAGGCGCTCTTTGGTCACGTGCCCGACGCGCTGCGCAACACGATGGCCATCACCGAACGCTGCAACGTCACCATCCCCTTCGGCGAGGCCGCGCTGCCCAACTTCCCCATCCCACCCGAGTTTCCGTCGCAGGTCGAATATCTGCGCTATCAGGTCGACCAGGGCGTGCGCCGCATCTTTGGCGAGACGAATGAGCAGATCGAGCGCAAGCTGGACTACGAGCTGAGCATCATCAACAGCAAGGGCTTCACCTCGTACTTCCTCATCGTATGGGACTTCGTGAATTACGCGCGCAGCCAAGACATCCGTTGTGTGGCGCGCGGCTCGGCGGCGGGCAGCCTCGTCAGCTATTGTTTGGGCATCTCGAACGTCGACCCCATGCGCTACGACCTGCTCTTCGAACGCTTCTTGAACCCCGAACGTAAATCCATGCCCGATATCGACACCGACTTCCCCGACGATCGCCGGGAAGAAATCATTATGTACGTCGCGCAGAAATATGGCTGGGACCGCGTCGCGCAGATCGTCACCTTCAACACGCTGGCGGCGAAGGCGTCGGTGCGCGACGTGGGCCGCACGCTGGGGTTGCAGGGCGAGGCCGACCGCGTGGCGCGGCTCATCCCCACTGGCCCCAAGGTGTCGCTGCACTCCGCTATGGACGACGTGAAGGATCTCAGCACCCTCTACGCGCAAGACCCCAACGTCAAGCGCATCTATGACATGGCGCACTCTGTCGAGGGATCGGTGCGGTCGACGGGCGTGCACGCGGCGGGCGTCGTCATCGGGCGCGACCCGCTGGTGCAGTACCTGCCCATGCAGTTGCGCGACCCCAAGGACCCGAAATCGTGGCTGGTCGCGCAATACGAGCAAGCCCACGTCGAGGCGCTGGGCCTGTTGAAGATGGACTTCCTGGGTCTGTCGAACCTCACCATCCTCCAGAACGCGCAACGCTTCATCAAAGAGACGCGCGGCGTCACAGTGGATCTGGATCGGCTGCCCACCGAGGGACCCGACGCGCTCAAGGCCTTCGATCTGCTGGGGCGCGGCGAGACGACGGGCGTCTTCCAGTTCGAGTCGGGGGCCATGCGGCGCTACCTGGGCGAACTGAAGCCCACCTGCGTCGAAGACCTGACCGCCATGGTCGCGCTCTACCGCCCCGGCCCGATGGATCCGATCCCCGACTTCATCGCCGCCAAGCACGGCAGGAAGGCCGTCAAATATCTGCATCCCGACCTGGAACGCTTCCTCAAAGAGTCGTATGGCATCATCGTTTATCAGGATCAGGTGCTGCTGATCGCTGTGCACATGGCGGGCTTCACCTGGCTAGAGGTCGATGCCTTCCGCAAGGCGATGGGCAAGAAAAAAGTCGAGGAGATGCAGAAGTACAAGGTCAAATTCATCGAGGGCTGCACCAAGAACGGCATGAACGAAACCACCGCCACGCAGCTCTATGACGTGATCGAGCCGTTCTCGGGCTATGGCTTCAACAAGGCGCATGCCTGTGCCTATGCCTGGGTGGCCTACCAGACCGCGTATCTGAAAGCGAACTACACGGCGGAGTTCATGGCCGCGACGCTGACGACCGAGTCGAGCGACGCCAAGAAGGTGCTGAACGCCATCGCCGAATGCAAGCGCATGGCGGTACCGATCCTGGCCCCCGACGTGAGCTACAGCGAATCCGGCTTCACCGTCGAGCGCACCACGGATGGCGACTACGCCGTGCGCTTCGGGCTGCTCGCCATCAAGAACGTCGGCAGCAAGCCCATCGAAGAGATCGTCAGTGAGCGGCGCAAGCACGGCCCCTTCCGCAATCTGGCCGACCTGTGCGCGCGCGTCGATGCCAAGAGCGTGACGCGCAACACGGTGGAATGCCTCATCAAGGCGGGCGCGCTGGATACGCTGGGCACGCGCACGCGCCTCTTGCACGCGCTCGATGCCGCCATCAAGCTGGGCCAGCAGCAGCAAAAGATGCGCGCCACCGGCCAGGGCAGCCTCTTTGGCGGCAATGAGGAACATGGCGTCGCCATCTTCGACCTGCCCAACGTCGCGGAGCATCCACCAGAGCAGTTGCTGGCCTGGGAGCGCGAGTTGATCGGCTTCTATCTGTCGGCCCACCCGCTGAGCCATCTGGAACGCATCCTGAAAACGCGCGTGACGACCTTCATCCCCTCGCTCAGCGAGGAATGGGCTGGGCAGCAGGTGACGCTGGGCGGGCGCGTGGTCGAGACGCGCCGCATCATCACCAAGAAGAACACGACGATGATGATCGTCCAGTTCGAGGATCTGCAAGGGGCCATCGAGGTGACGGTCTTCCCCCGCCTCTTCGCGGAAGCCTCGGAACTGCTGGTTGAGGAGGCGCGCCTCTTCATCACCGGCAAGGTCGAGATGCGCGACGAAGAGGTCCGCTTCACCGCCGAGCGCATCGAAAAGATCGACCTCGCCGATGAAGAGACGCGCGCGACGCCGCACCACCTGCGCGTCTTCATGCCGCGCAACAGCAAGGCCAGCCATGACCTCGCCCGCGCCGAAGACATCTTGACCATCCTCGCCACTTACCAAGGCCCCGACACCTTCGAGCTCCTCGTGCAGCTCGGCGAGGGCCAAGACGACGTGATCGTCCTCACCCCCCACAACAACCACGTCCGCTACACCCCCGAACTCCACCTGAAGTTGGAAGACAAGCTGGGCGCGGGCGCGGTGATGGTGGGCGAGGAACGGTAATGATAACGGTGGTGCGTGTGTAGGGGTATCGCGAGGGCGATAGGAACCGGAATCGAAGTTCGGCTCCCATCGTCCTCGTGCCGTAGACCTTCGCCGCATCCTGCCTTTTTTCTGGCTGCCCGACCCTTCCCTCATGCACAGCATTTGGGCGCAGTAGGACTATCAGCCTACCCAAATGTCCCCCAGGCAGTCGAACGCGCGGTGGGGTGCGCTTGACAGGTTGGCTGGAAGCGCATACAATCGTTGGGTATTTCCCCAGCGGATTTTGTGCGCCATCGCGCTTTTTTTTGCCTGTCGCGCGCGGAAAGGTAGCAGCAGATGACCGAAGTGCCCCCGAAAATCCTGGTGATCGATGACGACCCCTATATCGTGGAGGTCGTCAGCATGTCGCTGAAGCATATCGGTGGCTATGAGGTCATTACCGCCCAGAACGGTGTGGCGGGCATCGAACTGTGCATGGAGACGCGACCCATCGCGGTGGTGGTGGATGTTGGCATGCCACAGTTGGATGGCTACCAGGTGGTGCGGGCGCTGCGGGGCGACCCCGAGACGGCGGACCTGCCCATCATCATGCTGACGGCGCGGGTGCAGGAACGCGACGAAACCATCGGCACGCTCTCCGGGGCGGATTTTTATCTGCGCAAACCCCTGAATCCCTGGCAACTGGTGCAAGCGATCACCAACGCCATCAGCATCAGTCAGGCCGAGCGGCGCAATCGCACGTTGAGCCTGGTCGCGGGTGACGACGATTCGCCCACCACCCCACAGCCGCGCGTCACGCTGCCCCCGGCCAGCGTGGCAGAGGAGGAGGGCAGGGCACCATGAAGGTACGCATGACCGCCACCCCGAGCCTGGAACGGCGCATGCTGGCGATGGCGGGTACCCTGCGCCGCCACCACATCTTGCGGCTGGCGGCCCCTGGGCTGCTGATGTATACCCTGGTCGTCGTGCTCAGCAGTGGGGCACGGCTGACGCCGTTGACCATCGCGCAGGTCGTCGTGGGCGGCGTGGCTTTTGGTGTGGCGCTGTGGGGCATCACCGGTCAAGTGGTGCCCTGGCGTGTGTCGCTGGCGATGGTCGTGACGCTGGGGGCCTCGCTGCTGACGACGGTACTCTTCATCTGGGCCTCGGGGCCGCTCGATGGCGTGCTGGGCCTGCCAACGCTGGCGGCGCTCTTTTTGCTGCTGGTGCCGATCATCATCGCCGGCATGCTGGGCGACGTGTGGCTGGTCATCGTGACGGCGCTGCTCGCCTTTGGCTTCACGGTGCTGCTGTTGCTGGCGATGCCGCTGACGGGCGACCTGCAAGGGATCTTCCAGGCGCATCACGAATTGGTGGTGGTGCTGGCCTTGCCGGTCATCGCTCAGGTCGGCGCGGCATTCATGCTGATTGCCGGGGCGTCGGGGGCGGGGCGCATGCAGCAGATCTTGGTCGACTGGCGCATGGCCTATGCCCGCGAACGCGAGGTCGACCAGATGCGCGAGGAATTCATCGCTAGCATCAACCATGAACTGCGCAACCCCATCATGGCCGTGCAAAACTATCTGATGCTGGCGAATCTGTTGGGCGAACGTGGCGACGCGGCGGGGCAGCAGCAGATGATCCAGCGCGGGGTCGAGGTCGCCGACCACCTGAGTGGGCTGATGGAGTCGATCATGAGCATCCGGCGGCTGCGGACGGCACAGCAGGTGGTGACGCTCGCCCCCGTCGCGCTGCACGCCCTCGCCGAGCGCGCCGCCAACATGGTCATGCTGCTCGATGGCAACGGCCCGCACTCCATCCATCTCGCCCTCGACCGGACCCTGGTGGTGATGGGGCACGAAGGGTTGCTGACCGAGACGCTCTCGAACCTGTTGACCAACGCGGCGAAATATTCCGATCCGCAGACGACCATCACCGTGGCGGCGCGCCGCATCGCCCCGCGCGACCTCGCCCGCGAGCGCCCGCAGTTCGATGCCGCGCGCGACGGCGAGTACATCGATGTGACGATCAGCGATCAGGGGATGGGCATCCCCCCCGACAAAGCGCCGTTGATCTTCGAGCCGTTCGTGCGGCTGGGGCGCGACGAGGCCAGCAGCGTCATCGGCTCGGGCATGGGGCTGGCCATCGTCCGGTCGAATGTGACGGCGCTGCACGGCGACATCTGGGTAGAAAGCGACGGCGTTGCGGGCCATGGCTCGACCTTTCATCTCATCCTCGGGGCGACGGGGACCAGCGTCCCCGTCCCCGACCTTCCCACGCAGAAACGCACCACGGTAGCGCCGAACGACATCATTGGGAGTGGGTCATAACCGATGCATACCCCTGAACGCGACTCTCCCCTGGCGGATCTCGAAACGACCCGCATCGCGGCGGTGCGCCGTCCGCCGCCGCGCCCCTGGCTGGTACTGGCGGGTGCCAGCGCGGTGGGTTTGCTGGTGCTGGCTATCGTGCTGGTGCTGGTCAACACCGTGGCGGCGAATCTGAGTACCCCCGCCACCTCGGTTGCCGTGCACCCAACGGCCAGCGCGACCGCCACCGCCCCCAGCGGCTCGGCCCCCACGCCCGCGTACCCAGATCCCACACAGCAACCTGTGATTCCCCCTGGCGTGCAAGCGACCTATACGCCCTTCCCGACCTTCACGCCGTATCCTACCTATACCCCGTTTCCCAGGACGGCGTTGCCCTATCCGTGGCAGAGTCAGGATGTCGGCATCAGCCAAAACGCGGGCACGGCGGCGTATGACTACAAGGCAGGGACCTTCACCATCCTGGGAAGTGGCGGCGACATCTGGGGCAACTCGGATCAGTTCCAGTTCATGACGGAGCTGGCGAATGGCGACATGCGCGTTGTCGCCCACGTCACCGCCCTCTCGCCGACGAACCCCTGGACGAAGGCGGGCGTCATGATGCGCTATAGCCTGGACCCTGGCTCACCCTACGCGTATATGTTCGTGACGCCGCAAAACGGGGTGGATTTTCAGTTTCGCACCGACAATGGGGCCGGGAGCAACTGGGTCGGGCACATCCCCCAGGCCGCGCCCTATTGGGTGATGCTGACGCGCCAGGGGAACACCTTCACGGGCTATGCCTCGCAAGATGGCCAAAACTGGCAGGGGATCTATCAAGTCGGCATCAGCATGCCGCAGGGGATCTTGGTAGGCTTCGCGCTGACCTCGCACGACACCGGACAGTTCGCCACCGCGCAGATGAATTACATGAACGCGTCGCCGTTGGGGAGCAAGCAACCTAGCACCAACGGGTAATGATGGCCCCATCGCCCGCCATCTGTGGTAGACTGAGCACAAACACCACTGGCGCAAGAAACCGTAGAGGGATGGGGCAGATGAAGCTGTTGCAAGGGTTCGGGGTGGGCAGTGACGCGGCGACGCGGGGGATCAACCCCATCGCGCAGGTGACGCAGCAATTGCTGCTGGGCAACGCGGTGCGCGAAAACCACGCGCTAGAGCACGCGACCATCGTGCTGCTGTCACAGCAGTTGCCCGAGACGCGGCTAGCGGGCGTTTCCATCGCGGCGGGCTTCTTCATCTTTGGCGATGTGCCAACGGAGCGCATCTTGCCGACCGCGCGCGAGGCACTGCGGCGGCTGCGAGGTGATGAGCCGGACCTCGCCATCCACGAGCGGTGCGGCACGAACCTGGCGGTGGCGGGCTTGCTGACGGGACTGGCGGCGATGTCGGTGACGCGGCTGCGCAAGCCCTACAACACCTTTAACAATGTGGTGCTGGCCTCGACGGCGGCGTTGGTGGTGGCTCGCCCGCTGGGCTTGCTGACGCAGCGGTTCGTCACGACGCACACCCCGAATGATTCCATGACCATCGTGGGCGTGCATCGCTTCAACTGGCGTGGCTCCATCACCCACTTCGTTCGTACCGACAACCCCAAAGCCGCTGGCATCTTTGGGTGAAAAAAGTAGCCACTCCCCATCTGAGGATAGATAGGGAGTGGCACCGGGTCGGTCAGTGCGTGGGGAACCTAGACGTATCATAGAGCGTGAGTTGGTTCGTCTTGTGGTCCACCATGGCGAAATAGTTGCCCACCAGCCAGACACTGGTGTTGTCAGAGGGACTGAGTAGCACCGTTTGGTGCAGCGTGCGGTCCCA
>JBBQSR010000083.1:0-10723 GCA_038234855.1 Ktedonobacterales bacterium
ACCGCGTGTCAGGGGCCAAAATCCGTTGACAGTGGGGCAGGGGTGGGGCTAGTCTCAAGGAAGACACTGTCGCGGACATCCGTGGCAAGATTCATGACCGAGGTTTTTCGTGTTGGTACTGCAAGAAATTGGGGGGTGTGCCTAATGCAACCGTATTACACCCAGTCTACCCCGCCGCCGCCACGCGGCAAAGGCCGCACTGGGCTGGTGGTGGGCATCACCGCCGTCGTGCTGGTGGCGCTGGTGGTCGGCGTCGCGGGCGGCTACTTTTTATTCAAGGCGCACCCAAACGCGCTGAACCGTGTGCTGAATAAAAACAACAGCGCGCACACGCTGCCAGGCCAGGTGCCCGCCGTCGCCAAGAGCGCCCATGACACGGGCGCGCTCGACCCCAACATGGTCCTGCCGTTGAGCATCTCGCTGCCCCTGCGCAACCAGGCGGCGCTGCGCGGCTTCTTGACGCAGGTCAACAATCCTGAATCGCCCTTTTACCATCAGTACCTGACGCCCGAGCAGTTCCACACGCGCTTCAGCGCGTCGGATGCGACGGTGCAGTCCGTCAAGGATTATCTGAGCCAGAGCGGCTTGAGCGTGACAGGCACCAGCGGATCGAACCAGTTCGTGAACGTCAAGGGCAAGGTCAGCGACATCGAGTCGGCCTTTGAGGTGCAACTGCGCACCTACACCCTGAACGGCCAGAGCTACTATGGTCCGGCCAATAACCCCAAGGTAGGCAGCGCGTTCATCCAAAACATCAGTGGGTTGGATAACTTCAGCGCCTACCATCGCCCGCAACCGAATTTCACGCCGAGCGCGACCAGCGGATTCACCCCCGCGCAGTTGCAAAAGGCCTATAACGCAACGGGCTTGCTGAGCAAGGGCATCGACGGCAGCGGCCAAAACATCGCCTTCCTCGAACTGTCGGACTTCAATGCTTCGGATGTGCAGGCCTATCAGCAGCAATATAGCCTGACGGGCGGCACCTTCGAAAAGGTATCGGTCGATGGCGGTGCCACGCTGGACGCGCAAGGCTCGGTCGAGGTCGAGCTGGATATGGAGGTCGCCTTCGCGATAGCGGCCAAGGCGCACCAGTACGTCTATGAGGGACCAAACACCGGCCAGGGCATCAACGACATCTATAGCCAGATCGTCAATGACAACAAGGCCAAGATCGTCAGCATCAGTTGGGGCCTGTGCGAGCAATCCAGCGGCAGCGCCGAATTGCAAGCCCTGAGCCAGATCTTCGCGCAGGGCGCGTCTGAGGGCATCACCTTCTTCGCCGCCTCGGGCGACTCGGGGGCCTATGACTGCGGCGACACCGCGCTGGGCGTCGATTCCCCGGCGGATGACCCGAACGTGACGGGCGTCGGCGGCACCTCGCTGACGGCCAACGCCGACGGCACCTATGGCAGCGAACAAGCTTGGTCGTGCAGTTCCGCCAAATGCACCCAGAATGCCCCGAATGGCGAGGGTGGTGGCGGCGGCGTCAGCGCGAATTTCCCCGTGCCGACCTTCCAGTCTAGCTTGCAGCCAGCGGGCGCGCAGGGCCAGGGCCGCTATGTGCCTGATGTCTCGGCGAACGCTGACCCGCAGACGGGCTATGCCATCGTCGCCAGTGGCAAGTCGGGCGTCGTGGGTGGCACCAGTGCCGCCGCGCCGCTGTGGGCTGGTGGTGCCGCGCTGATGAGCGCCGCCCTGGCCAAGGACAACAAATCGTTTGGCAGCGCCAACACCGCCCTCTATGGCGCGGCTGGCACGAGCGGGGCCTTCCACGATGTCGCGCAGGGGACCAACCTGCACTACAACGCGGGGCAGGGCTATGACCTGGCGACGGGTCTGGGCACCCCTGACTTCACGAATCTCGCGCAGGCCATCGCCAATGGCCCCACCGCGACGCCCCCGCCGGGTGGCACGCCCACCCCGACGCCCGGTGGCAACCCGACGCCGACCCCAGGTGGCAACCCAACGCCCACGCCAGTCCCTGGCGGTGGCACCGGCACCGGTCAGGAACTGTTGACCAACAACAGCTTCGAGAACGGCAAGTCGCCATGGGCCGAATCGTCCTCGGGCCAATTCGAACTGGTGGCGAGCTCGAATGACAACCAAAACCAGGCCGTGACGCACACGGGCACCTACGCTGCCTACCTCTGCGGGTACAAGAACTGCACCGATGAAATCGGCCAGGCCTTCCAGATCCCCAGCGGCGCGACGCAGTTGACCCTGTCGTACTGGTGGGACATGGAAGCCAGCAACACCAGCGGGTGCAACGACAAATTCACCGCGACCATCTACACCACCACGGATGATGGCAGCGGCAACCTGACGCTCGGCAACTCGGTCGCCCAGGCCCAGTCGGCGTGCAACAGCGATGCCAACGGCAGCTACGCGCAAAAGACCGTGGACCTGTCGCAACTGGTGAGCGCGCAGAGCGGCCAAACGCTGGCCATCATCTTCACCGGCACGACGGGTGGCAGCGGCACGACGCGCACCTTCGTCGATGACGTGTCGATTCAGGCGAGCTAACCACCGCGCTGGTGCGCCAGTCGACGCACACGCCGCCCCCGATCTTTGCGAGCAAGATCGGGGGCGGTTGCTTTTATGGTACGTGCCCCATCGTGTCCGTACCCTTGACATGGCGCTTTATAGTAAGTAGTACGAATGATTCGTAGAACGAGTGAGATGACTGATGGACGTGGAACCCGAGATCGCTGCCCAGATCGATGCCTTCTTAGCGGGATGGTTTCGCATGCGCCAGACGGTGATGGAGGCGAATTTTCACCGTGCCCACCAGAACGGCCTGAGCACCACCCAGTTCCTCGTGCTGAATCTGCTGAGCGAGCGCGACCAACCCTGGATGCTGCGTCGCCTCGCCGCCGCGCTGAACCTGGAATCCGCCACGCTGGTGCGCACCATCGACAGCCTGGTGGGGCGCGGCCTGGTGGCGCGCGAACGGGCGACCACCGACCGTCGCCAGGTGCACATCACGCTCACCGACGCGGGGCGTGCGCTGCAAGCCGCCTCGCAGGATCATTTTCGCGTGCGGCTGGCGACGATATTTCGCCAGATGTCCCCGGCTGCCCGGCGTGAACTGCTTGCCGGACTCGACGCCTTCGCGGCGGCAGCGCAAGAGCCACCACAAGGAGAATCCCATGGATGAAAACACCACCGTTCCCGTCGCCATCATCGGTGCCGGGCCAGCTGGTCTGACCGCCGCCGCCTTGCTGGCGCGGCGGGGCGTCCGCTCCCTGGTGCTGGAGAGGCACCCCGGTACCTCGCTGCACCCGCGCGCGCGTGGGCTGAATGTGCGCACGATGGAGATCTATCGTGGCATCGGCTTAGACGGCGCGATTCAGGCGGCGGGCGCGGCACTCGCGGCCAGCAAATATATGCTCTTCGTCGAGACGCTGGCCGGTGCCGAGATTCGCCGGGTGCCCGATGACGACATGGTGCTGACGGGCGACGCGCTGGCTGCCATCACCCCCGGCACCTGGGTGCAGTGCGCCCAGGACGAACTGGAACCGCTGCTGCTCCAGGCTGCCCAGGCGGCGGGGGCCGAGGTGCGCTTTGGCACCGAGGTGGCGGGGCTGGCGCAGGACGCCGACGGGGTGACGCTGACGACCCAAGACGCCGCCACGGGCACGCCCACCACCATCCGCGCGGCCTATGTCATCGCCGCCGATGGCGCGCGAGGGATGGCGCGGGCCGCGCTCGACATCGGCTTGACCGAGCGGGCCGTGCAGGGGCACTATGTCAACATCTACTTCCGCGCGGACCTGGGCGCACTGGTGCGGGGCCGCGAATTCGCGCTGTGCTTCGTAGAGTCGCCCGCCGCGCCAGGCATCATCTTGGCGGTCAATAACACGGATCGCTGGCTTTTCAACGCCGACTACGATCCCGCGCAGACCTCGCCCGCCGCCTTCACCCCCGCGCGTTGCCTCGAATTGGTGCGCGCCGCCGTTGGCATCGCTGACCTGCCCGTCGAGGTGCTGAGCGTGCTGCCCTGGGATGCCACGGCCCAGTGTGCCACCCAGATGGCGACGGGGCGCGTCTTCCTGGCCGGGGACGCGGCGCATACCATGCCCCCTGCTGGGGGGCTGGGCCTGAACACGGGCGTCGCCGATGCCCACAATCTGGCGTGGAAGCTTGCCCTGGTGCTGGCGGGGCATGCCGCGCCGCCCCTGCTGGCCAGCTACGAGGCCGAACGGTTGCCCGTCGCCCGCGACGCGGTCGAGCATGCCGCGCGCGAGCTAGCGGCAGAGCGGCCCGACGGCCCACCCGAGGGGGAAGATGCCTCACCCATCGCCCCGCTCATCCCTATCTTGGGCTTCACCTACGCGTCAACCGCCGTCATCCCAGATGGTATAGCGCCTCCCCACGAAGGGCTGGACCTCAGCGGGCGACCGGGGACGCGGCTGCCGCATGTGTGGCTGCAACGCGATGGCACGCGCATCTCGTCGCTGGACCTCGTCGGCGCAGATTTCACGCTGCTGCTCGGCACGGCGGGCGCGGCATGGGCTGACGGCTGGCGCGCCGCCGCCGCGCGGATGGGGCTGCCGCTGGACATCGTCCCGATCGGCACTGGGGACATCAGCGACCCCGCCGATACGTGGGAGGCGGCGAATGGCGGTAGCGCCCTGCTGGTGCGGCCAGATGGCGTGGTCGCCTGGCGCGCCGCGTCACCGGATGACCCATCCCAAACTGATGTGCAGGCATTGCTAGCGCGCTTGCTCGGCAAGGGCTAGGGGCGATGCCCAACCGCTCGCTTCCTCAGCGAAAGAGGTCGCGGGCGGGGTCCATCACCAGATCGGCACCGTGGCCGGTGGCCTCGGCCCAGGCGTAGCCCCGCACGACGACGACGGGGCGGCGGTCCAGCTTGCCGGTGACGAGTTCGGCGGCGCTGGCGATCTCATCCGCGACGGCGAGGACGGTGACGTGCATCTCGCGCCCCTCCGTGTCGTACTGGCCGCGATAGTCGGTGAGCGGCAGCATCCCCGCGACGCCGAGTGCCACGTTGACGATGCCGTTGCGCCATGCCCGCCCAAAGGTGTCCGAGATGATGACGGGCACGGCGAAGCCGACGCGCGCCGAGATGGCCTGGTGCAGCCGCGCCGCCGAGGCATCGGGGTCGACGGGCAACAGGCAGACGGTTTCCGCGCCGGGGACGTTCGAGGCATCGACTCCGGCATTGGCGCAGATGTAGCCATGGCGCGTCTCGCAGATCAGCACGCCGCGGTCCATCCGCACGATGCGGCGGCTCTCGCGCAGCGCCACCTCGACCTGGCGCGCATCCTTGCCCCAGCGGTCGGCCCAGTCGCGGGCCAGCGCGCTGGGCGTCACCGTCGCCAGTTCGACCAATTGCCCCTCGGCCTTCGACACGATCTTTTGCGTCACGACCAAGATGTCGCCTGCTTGCAGGGGCAGCGACGCGGCGGCTGCCGTGAGGATCTGCCCCGCCAGGTCGTCGCCAGGCCGCACCTCGGGGATGCCCCCCAGGCCGAACATCTGCACGCTCGTTGTGATCGGCTGGCTCATCGTTGGCCCTCCCCAGCGGGGTACGTGGCGGTGGGGGCGGCGGTGGGCTGCCCCTCGGCCAGCCGTGGCAGCCACCCCAGCACCTCGCGCGTCAGTCGCGCGAAGGCGATGGGGTGCCACAGCGCCAGATCGCGCAGGTCACGCGGGGTGTCGAGGTCGAAGCCCGCCCCGCGCGATTGATAGGGCAACGTGCGCAGGTGGTGCGCCTCGCCCGCGCTGAGGTGCCGTGTGTAGCTCTGCTCGCCGAAGTGGAAGGGGAGCGCGCCCAATGGTCGCAGCGCCAGCCCTGTGGTGCCGTGCGCGTGGCGGTCGCCCACCACCACCACGCTCCCGCGCCGTTCGCCCTGGTCCGCGCCGAGCAGCCGCACCAGCGCGCAGACATGGTCAGCGGTAAGCAGTGGCAGGTCGCCATGCAGCGCCAGTAGCGCGTCGAAGTGGCGTTCTCGTGCCCAGTTCGTCGCCTGCCACAGCCCGGCGTTCAGGCCGGTGTTGGTCTGTCGCAGCGCGGTCAGGCCGCGCCCCTCGGCCCAGCGCAGCACCGCCGCGTCGGGCGAGACGATCACCGTCGCGGCGACCGCCTGTGAGTCGCGTACCGCGTCCGTCACCTGCTGCGCCAGCGCCAAGATGAGGGCGCGTCGCACGCGATCCGGCAAGAGTCCGCTCAGTCGTTGTTTGCCATCGGCCAGCCCCCGCAGGGGGATCACCGCTACCGTCCGCATCGCCCGTCTCCCTTCGCCAGTGCACCTCTTGATTATAGCACTGCTGTCAGGATCGCATGCTTCCCCGCGTGGGCACATTCGCTGTACTGCGCCACTTTATGTAACGGCTAACTGAGGCTCCTGGGCAAGCACCAAGGATAGGGTTATCAGCGACATCATCACAGGAAGACATCGACACAATCAAGCAACAGCATCAATAGTAGATGGTGCGGGTGCGGTGGTAGGGGCGGTCTTGGGCCAGGGTTTGTTGGCCCGCCAACCACAGGCGATAGTCGATGGCGGGGGCGATGACCTGCACCCCCTGGTCGGCGAGGGCACGCCGCAGCCACTCCACGCCCCAGATGGTCGCGGCGCGGATGGCGACCTCAGCGGGATCGCCAGGTGCGATCAGTTCCAGCCGGTCGAGGCGCGCGGCGAGGTCCGGCGCATAGCTGAGGATGCCCAGGCGGCGCAGCAGTTGCGGCACCTTATAGTCAGCGAAGGCGGTCAGTTCATCCAGCCGCTCGACGTGGCCCAGCCCGGCGTTACCAAAGGCGCTAGAGATGTCGCTGACGAGGATCTGCGCGCGCTTCAGCAGCCGTACCTCGGCACCCCCCCAGGTGGCGATGTCGTTGAATGAGGGGAAGTCGCGCGTCAACAGCCGTGCCAGCGCCACGGCGTCGCGCCCCTTGGCCTCCATCACGTTGGCGAACTGGCCCCCGTAGTGCGCGTTCAGCACGCGCCCCAGTTCGCGCGTGTGGGCCACACGCGCCTCGGGCAGGGGGATGTCGATGGCGACGCCCTCCGCGTCGGGGTCGGCCCGCAAGATGTCGCGCATCGTCGCGTCGTCCATGCGTTCCAGATAGCCAGCGTCCCACAGCGGGTGGCCCGCGTCCAGCGCCCGCGTCAGGGCGACGGCCAGCGCGTTGTAGCCGTTGTACCATTTGCCGCGCCAGTGCACGCGCCAGCGCGGGGCATCGTCGCTGATGGGCGGCGCGGCCTCTGCCGTGCCACGTTCGATGCCCTGGCGGCGCTCGATGCCGCGCGGTTTGGGTGGGTCGGGCCAGAAACAGAAGTTCAGCGCGTCGAGCAGCGCCATCCAGTTCAGCGTCCGTTCGGTGCCGTCGAAGAAATGGATCGCGCTATCCCAGCCGTCGTTGGGCCACGGCTCGGCGGCCCACACGCTCGCCACCGTCGCCACGCGCGCGGCATCGAGCGTGACATCGGGCGAGGCGAGGACGACCGGCAAGGTCGAGGTCAGCACGCCCAGCCGATCCGTCAGCGGCAGCGCGAGGGCAGCGGTCGGGGGATTCAGCATCCTGCACATCCTTTCAATTGTGGGGGCGGCCTAGTGCACTTATGGTACAATGGCGGGCAAGATCATCTCAGCAGTGGAGGGACGAGGACGACCTATGGCTACATTGTATCGCAGCGAGGCCCCCGGCGATTGGGGGGCGATGCAGGCCCCCGCGACGGGCGGCGATGTGGGCACCGCGACCATGAGCTTCACCAACCGCCCCGACATCTTTTATCGCTTTTGGCGGGTCGGCGCGCCCCAGACGTTGTTGCTGATGCATGGACTGGGTGCGCATAGCGGCTGGTTCATCGACATGGGCAACGAGATCGCGGCGCGCGGTGTCAATGTGTATGCCATCGATCATCAGGGCTTTGGGCGGTCGGGCGGCAAGCGCGGCCACGTCGAGAAGTGGCAGTCCTTTCTGACCGATATCGACCATCTGGTCGGGGTCATCCAGGCCGATCTGCCCGCTCAGCCGCTTTTCATGCTGGGGCACAGCATGGGCGGCGTCTTTGCCACGCACTATGCCGCCATGCATGGCGAAAAGCTGGCGGGCGTCATTTTGCTGAACCCGTGGATCGCGGATACGGCGAAGGTGAGCCTGGGGCGCGTCGTCTCCATCTTGGTCGGCGGCATGCGCGGATCGGATGCGGTGGTCAAGCTGCCCGACACTGGCAGCACGCACACCATGACCTCGAACTCAGAGGCCGACAAGCTGCTGCGCGAAGACACCTATTGGGTGAATATGCGAACCAAGTCGTTTTACTGGCAGATCACGCAGATGCGCGGCCAGACGCTGCGCCACGCCAAGCAGATCACCATCCCTACGCTGGTGTTGCAGGCCGACAATGACCTGGCCGTCACCATCCCCGGCACGCGCAAGGCCTATGCGACCATCCCCAGCGCCGACAAGACCTACATCAACTACCCCGACTATGACCACGACAGCGAATTCCAAACCGACCGCGTGCGGCTCGATGACGACATCGTGGCGTGGGTCAAGAGCCACGGTGGCACCCCGTAGCGACATGCGGGTTTTTCCCCTCACGCGATGACCATTGCGTCTGCTACAATGGGAACAAATGCAGGAGCAAATACGAACGGTCATCAGAGGGGCACGATTTCTCGCCATGAGCAACACCACCACACGAGCGAAGGCCGCCACACCGGCACCCACCCCCGCCGCGCCCGCCAAGCGCAGCCTACTCGGCAAGCACGGCATCTTTTGGATCGCGCTGATCGGGGCGGCGGTCGTCGTGGTCGGCTTCATCACCCTGCTCTTCGTGCCCAGTGGCAAGGCGGGGTCGCCGGGCATCTTGACGGTCGGGCAAAAGGCACCAGGCTTCAGCGCGCACACGGCGGCAGATGGCAAGGCCGTCACGCTGGCGCAGTTCCGGGGGCACCCGGTCGTCATCAATTTCTGGGGGACCTTTTGCATCCCCTGTCGCAGCGAGACGCCGCTGTTGCAGCGCACCTTCGCGGCCCATAGCGCGGCGGGGCTGGTGATCCTGGGCATCGACCAGGCCGAGCCAGTGGATTCCGTGGCGAAGTATGGCAAGGACTATGGGCTGACCTATCCGCTCATCCCCGACAGCGACCAGGCCATCAATAAGGCGTATGGCGTCACCGCGTTGCCCGTCACGTATTTCGTGGATGCCCAGGGGGTCATCCGCTCCGCGACGAATGGCGTGCTGACAACAGACAGTCTGGCAAGTGGCTTGCAGTCTATCGGCATCAGCAGCTAGCGCAGGGGAGGGATATGCCCATGGTCGCCCAGGAACAACGCCGCCAGAGCGAAGATGCCCAGATCGTGCGGGATCATACGCCCGAGAAAATGAAGCAGAGCCATTGGCACAAATCGCCAGGCGTGCTGCACAAACATGACATCCACTCGTTCCAGATCGCGCGTAGCGACTTTCACCCCGTGGCGACCCCTGACGGCGCGGTGGCCGAGCATCTGCTGGAAGCGGATGTGCGCGCCTCGCAGCCGCCGACGGGCACCGATGCCGCGTGGTTCCAGGGCGTGCAACGCTTCATCTTTGGCAAGCCCATCGCTGAGCAGTTGGCGAGCTTGCAGCGGCTGAATCCGGTGCGGGCGCTGGCGATTCTCTCTTCCGACGCGCTGTCGTCGGTGGCGTATGGCACCGAGGCCTCGCTGGCAGTGCTAGTGACGGCGGGCGCGGCGGCGCTCTCGCTCAACCTGGCCATTGGCGTTGTGATCGTGCTGCTGATGGTGATCGTCGGGAACTCGTATCGCCAGACGATCTTCGCGTACCCGCAGGGGGGCGGCAGCTACACGGTGGCGCGGCAAAACCTGGGGACGACGGCGGGGCTGGTGGCCGCCGCCTCGCTGCTGGTCGACTATATCTTGACCGTTTCGGTGAGCGTCGCGGCGGGCATTGACCAGTTGGCCTCGGCCTTTCACCAGCTCGACTCGGCGCGGGTGCCGCTGGAATTGTTGGTGATCGTCTTCATCATTGGGGTGAACCTGCGTGGGTTGCGCGAATCGGGCACCTTCTTCGCCATCCCGACCTATCTTTTCCTGGGCAGCTTCGGGTTGATGCTGACGGCGGGCATCGTGCGGGCGGTGGCCGGTGACCCCACCCACGCGGTCGCGCCGACGGTTTCGCACACGACGGGGACGCTGACGATCATGCTGATCCTCACGGCCTTCGCGTCGGGCTGCTCGGCCATGACGGGCGTCGAAGCGATCTCGAATGGCGTCCCGATCTTCACTGGCAAAGATGTCAAGGAGCGTTCGCGCAACGCCGCCCGCACGCTGGTGGTGATGATCACTATCCTCGTCTCGCTCTTCTTGGGGACGACCTACCTCGCCTGGCGGCTGGGGGCGTCGCCCAACGCGACGACCACCATCACGGCGCAGATCGCGCATGTGGCGCTGGGCAACGGCTGGCTCTTCTATGTCGTGCAGATAGCTACGCTGCTGATCTTGATCTTCGCGGCCAATACGTCCTTCGCGGGCTTTCCCTTGCTGGCGGCGATCTTGTCGCGCGACAAATTCTTGCCGCCGCTTTTCGCCTTTCGTGGCGAGCGGCTGGCGTATAGCGCGGGCATCCTCATCTTGGGCACGCTGAGCGCGCTGATCTTGCTGGCGTTTCGCGGCAACGTCAGCGACCTCATTAACCTGTATGCGTTGGGCGTCTTTACTTCCTTCACCCTGTCGCAGTTGGGGATG
>JBBQSR010000084.1:0-10691 GCA_038234855.1 Ktedonobacterales bacterium
ACATGCGCTCATACATGCTGGCGAAGAAGCGGTGATTATGGGTCGCGGTTGGTTGTGTCATATGGTGGCTCCCCCCTTGTCCTGACACCATATCACGCCCAGCGGCACGCCGTTGCTCGCGTGATGCATTACCACGGAGCGACGGCGAAGGGGGCCAGATGCCGGACGAAGTGGCGCGCGATCACGTCATCATACGCGTCCTGGTTGGCACGCAGCGTCGCGAAGATCGCGTCGTGAAAGTGATCGAGCGTCGAGCCATAGGTCACGTGCACCACCTGTCGCACATCATGGTGGTCGAGTAGCGCGGGCAGGTTTCCCACCGCCACCTGGGCCAGGTCAGGTAGCCGCGCGACCTCGGCGGAGACGTGGTAGGTGGCGCGGTCCGTGGGGTAGCGGTCGGCGTCGAACCGCAAGATCTCGCGGAAAAGGTCGGGGGCAACGGCGGCGATGACGCGCAGCGCCTCGACATAGCTGGTGCCCGCCGTCTTCAGGTGGCCGACGCCCCACGTCGCCTCGACGAAGAGGGGGTAAACGCTCAATTTATCGGAGCCAGAGTGCAGACTCAACTTATATGGCCCCAGCACCCGCGCGATCTGCGCATGCACCTCTAGGTCGGCCCGCAGCGCGGCGAGGTCGCCGATGTAATCGGTCCCTTTTTCGAAAGCCCCGACGAAGCGCGGGGCGAGACTAGCCCACCGCACGCCCAGCCGCCGCAATTCGCTGGCAAAGATGATGTGTTCGGCGGCGGTGGTCGGCGTCGCCGTCTCATCCACCGAGACTTCCAGTTCGCTGGGGCGGCCCGTGCTGGCGAGGTGGCGATACATCGTGGTGACGTGGGCGATGGCCGCCCCATACTTCACGGCGGCCCGGATGACCGCCGCCTCGCTGAGCGTCACCGTGCGGTCTTCCAGCGCGATCTGTTGGTCGCTGTATCGACGCAGGAAGTCGACGGAGGTCGTGGCCAGGCGGTCCCATGGCACCGCGACGAGCTTGGTGTACAGCGTCGCGGGGTCGTCGCCATCGGCGGCGTCATCGACATGGGCACCGGGGTCGATGGTGTAAAGCGAAAAGCCCTCAGCGGCACATGCGTCGATGTCCTCTGGTGTTTTCAGATGGTCGGCATCGGCCCCGACGCCCGCCACCCAGCCAGCGGCGAAGGTGCCCCAGGTCGCGTCATCCAGCACGTCGGCGGGGGTGCGGTGGGTGCGCGCCATCTCGCGCATTGACTGCTGGGCGAAGATCGGCGCGATGCTGGTCCCCGGCTTCGCCGCCAGTACCTCGCGCAGCGCACGGATGTGCCCCGGCGTCGCCAACCCCAGTCGGTCGCCAAAGCCCGCCGAGGTGCGCTGCCCGATGGGCGTGGGGGCCAGCCACGGCAGACGCGCGCGCAGCCAGCGCGCGGTGGCGTGGTCGGCGGGCGCGAGGACGAGGGCCTGGCCGTCGCGTTCGCCGCCGCGCTGCCCGGCGAGGTTCGCCAGGGCCGCATGGTCGGGGGCGGCCAGCACGGCTAACTGGCGTTGCCCATCCGCTTCCTCTAGCCAATAGGCTGCGCCGTCATGCGTCACGAACGAGGCGGGGACGAAGGTCGCGCCGCGCCACTGCTGGCAATCTTCGCTGGTCATCATCGTAGCTGGCATAGTTGGTTACTCCCATCGCTTTTTGTGAGGTGTCGCCCCTGCTTCCATCAGGCGAGCGACGTCACCGCCGGTGCGTCATACGGCGGCAGCCAGTCGGTACCAGCGCTGCGCGTTGTCGTGCCAGATGGCCCGTTGGGTCGCCTCAGGTAGCTCGGCGAGCAAGCTGTGCACCGCCGCAACCCAGCGCGGATACGCGGCGACTTGCGTCAGCACCGGCCAATCACTGCCAAAGAGGATGCGCTCGCCCCCAAATGTCGCAAGGGCGTGCGCCACATAGGGCGCGAGATCCGTGGTCTGCCAGTGGTCGGGGTCGGCCTCGGTCAACAGCCCGCTCACCTTACAGGCGACATTCGGCAATGCCGCGAGTTGCGCGAGATCCGTTTGCCACGGCGCGAACGCGTGGTGGTGGATGTCGGGTTTGCCCAGATGATCCAAGATGAATGTCACGCTAGGGCATTGGCGTACCAGTTCCGTCGCGCTCCGCATCTGGTGATGGCGGATGCAGATATCGAAGGAGAAGCCAAACTCCGCCAAAAGCTGCACCCCCGCGATGAAATCTGGCCGCACACAAAAGTCGGCAGCCTCGCCCTGGATGTTGCGTCGCACGCCCTTGATCAGCGGCCCCAGCGCCTGTAATGCCGCCAGATAGGGCCGCACCAGCGTGCCATACTCGACGGGCGCGCTGGGGATGATGCCGCGCAGCCGTGGTTCGTGCTGGGCGAGCGCCACGGCCTGCTGTGCTTCGAGCAAGGCGAACTGTGGCGCGACATCCACCTCGATAGAGACCATCCCCGCGATGGGCAGATCCGCCGTCTGTTGCGCGTACTCTGCCAGGCCAAAGGGCTGGTTGAGGGCGGGCACCGCGCCGAGCCAGGGAATGGGCAACTGGTGGGGATTCCATAGGTGCACGTGGGCGTCGATGATGGGGAAGTCAGACATAGGGAGCTACCCTCTTCACTTTCATGGTGTGTTCATGATGCCGCCGTCGCATCAGTTCCCTTTCATCATGGCACGGATGGCTGCGCTGGACAACCGCCCGACCTCCCCATGCCCTATACCGCGATCATCCCTTTGACGACGCCGTTGCGCGGGTCGAGCCATTGGGGGAAAACGTCGGCCACCGATTCGAGGGATGTATGATGCGTGATCCAGGGTGTCGGGTCGAACTGGTTGGCTTCGAGCGCGGTGATGATGCGCGTGAAATCGTCGGGGAGGGCGTTGCGGCTGCCCAGCAGCGTGACCTCGCGGCTGTGAAACAGCGGATCGTGAAACGTGACATCCCCCGAAAAAAGACCAACGAAGATCATGCGACCTCCATAGCCGACATAGGAAAAGGCCGATTGCATCGACTGCGGATTCCCCGTCGCCTCGAAGACTGCCGTGGGCAGGTCGTCGCCCAGCCGATTGGCGAGCGCCTCGGTGGTCAGATCGCGGCCATTGATGCACCGGACCGTGGGCCAGAGGCGCTGGCAAAACGCCAGGCGTTGCTCGCTGATGTCGATCACCGTCACCTGCGTCTCGGCCAGCAGCGCGAACTGCGTCACGGCCATGCCGATGGGGCCGATGCCGATGACCAACACCTGCTCGGCGGGGCTGAGCGCCGCCCGTGCGACGGCATGCGCACCGATGGCCAACGGTTCCACCAGGGCCAGTTGCTCGAAGCTCAGCGTGGCGGACGGGTGCAGATGCGACGCGGGGACGATGGCATATTCGCGCATGCCCCCGTCGATGTGCACCCCAAAGACCTGAATGGTCGGGCAGCAGTTCATCTTGCCCCGCAAACAGGCCGAGCAATGCCCACAATTGAGATAGGGGCGCAGAGCGCAGCGTTCCCCGACGGCGAGATCGTGGACATTGCTCCCAACGGCCATGACCTCCGCGCCGAGTTCGTGGCCCAGCACGCGCGGGAAGGTGAAGAACGGTTGATTCCCCCGAAAAGCGTGATAGTCGGTGCCACACACGCCGATCTGCCGCACGCGAATGAGCGCCTCATCGGGTCCAGGTTCGCGCGGCTCTGCCAGTGCCAGGGCGCGCAGATCGCCAGGGGACGCGAGAACAACAGCACGCATCTCAAGGTTCCTTTCGTCATTCGCGGGAGCATCAGCGGGGGGGGCGCAGAGGGGAGCGGCATCGACGCCGCGCGCCTCAGTCGCTGTGAAAGACTTCGCGCATCGTGGCCCACCACTCCCCGTCGGCGCGGTCCGCGACGGGGTCTTGCATGGGGGCGGTCACGGTCCACCAATCCTGGGTCCGGGGATCGGCGGCCATCTTGGCCATGTCGGCGGGGAAATCGTCGCCGATGTACTCGAAATAGGCGAAGAGCAGCGTTCCATGGCGAAAAATGGAATAATGACGCATATTGCAGGCGTGAATCATCGCCAGCACCTCGGGCCATACCGCCGCGTGGACGCGTTCATAGGCGGCGATGTGTTCGGGCTTGACGCCGATCACTTGACCGTAGCGTTGCATCTGGGCAACTCCTTTTTTGTGGCAACCAGCCAGCGCCAGCCGCGTGCCCACGACGATGCCCGCTCACCCGCCATGGGCAGGGTGATGATGCGTTCACGGGCATAGGGCGCGCGCTCATGGGCGCGGGGTCTGGGCTATTCGCCTCCGCCGATGAGGCGACGACTGACCTCCTGTTGATACGAGGCGAACACGAATTCGACATGGACGCGGGCGGCCTCGGCGGCACGTTCCGCGTCGCCCTCGCGGATCGCATTGAAGAGGGTGATGTGTTGATCGACCGCAACGACCGACGACCCCGGCGCGCCGCCAGTCATGACCTGGACCGCCCAGCGTTGCAGTTGCAGCACCGAGGTGACGCTCTCGATGAAGAAGTAATTATGCGAAGCCTGGGCGATGCTTTGATGAAATGAGTCATCGCTGCTGAGAAAGGTCTTGCGATCCTCGCTCCTCAGTGCCTCGCGGTTCGTCAGCAGCCAGCCTTCGAGTGTGCGCAGTTCGGCCACCGTGATCTGCTGGGCGGCGAGGCGCGCGGTTTGCATCTCTTGGTAACAGCGATAGTCGAATAAATCGCGGACGCGCTCGGGGGGCACGGGCAGCGACAGGTGCAGACCGGACTGCGACGCGGTGATGGCGTCGCCCACGAAGATGCCGCTGCCGCGCCGTGTGCGCACCAGGCCAGAGGGCGTCAACATCTTGATGGCGTCACGGACGATGGTGCGGCTCACGCCGAACTGTTCACCAAAATCCTGTTCGGTCGGCAGTCGATCCCCCGGTTGCAAGTGGAGTTCGGCGATATATTCCTCGATAAGCTCGGCGACCCGTTCATATTGAGGCCGATAGCCGTCCGATTTTTTCATGGGCGCGATGGTCCTCACCTCCAAAATCTGCTCCCCTTCCCTGCCGTGTTTGTGTTGTCGCCTTCCTGCGGTGTGCCGCCAGGAAAATGAGCATACTCATTATCGGGGAGGGGGCCAGATGTACGGTGCTGATAGTGTACCATGCTCCAAAAAATAATTCAACCCTTCCCCCATAAATGATACGTTCGTCTCGGCCTGTATGATGCGTTTATTCAGGTGCCATCAGGGATATGGGACCTCGATGACCCGAAAGCGCATCACCGGAATGCGCGGATGGCACGTGGTGGATATCTCTTCGGCGAGAATTAATCATACTCATTTCTATTGACAACACCCTTGTGAGCATGGTATATATCTCTCAGCCCACGACGGACTTCACCGCGTCACCCCGTCGGGGCGAGACCTTGCCGGTGCCAGGGTGGCGTGTCGCGTTATCATGCCGAAGTGATGGTGGCGACTCCCCGAGGCACCTTTGCCCTTGCGCTCAACATCCGTTTGAGCGGTCAACGAAGACACTGGAGGGCGGTCATGACACAGTTACAGCCTTCACCGCTCATGCAATTGATCGGGATATCCAAGCGATTTCCGGGCGTGCTCGCGGTCGATGACGTCCATCTCGACATCTTCGCGGGCGAGGTCCATGTCATCGCGGGTGAAAACGGCGCGGGCAAATCGACCATGATGAAATTGCTCTCACAGGTCGAACGCCCCACCCAGGGGCGCGTCACGCTCGATGGCCACGACATCCCGTTCGTCAGCCCCCAGTTCGCCCGCTCACTGGGCATCTCGATGGTCTATCAGGAATTCGCCCTCGCGCCGCATCTGACCGTCGCGCAAAATATTGCCCTGGGGCGCGAGCGATCGCGTCTGGGGGTGCTGAACCACGCGGCGGAGGTCGCACAGGCACGCCGCTTGTTGCAGCGGGTGGGGCTGGCCATCGACCCCAAACGCGTCGTCTCGACCCTCTCGGTCGCCGAACAGCAACTCGTCGAGATCGCGAAGGCGCTCGACATCGACGCGAAGCTCGTCATCATGGATGAACCCACCGCCACCCTCACCGGCCAAGAGATCACCGAACTCTTTGGGGTGATTCGCGGGTTGACGTCGCAGGGCATCGCCGTTCTGTATATCTCGCATCGGCTGGATGAAATCTTTCAGATCGCCGACCGAGTCACGGTGATGCGTGATGGCAAGATCGTCGCCACCCTGCCGCGCCAAGAGATCGATGAAAAGAAGCTCATCCGTTTGATGGTCGGGCGCGACATCGTCAATCTCTATCCCAAGCCTGACGCGGCCATCGGTGAGGTCGTCTTGCGGGCCGCGGGCATCACCCGTCGTGGCATCTTGCATGATTGCAGCTTCACGGTACGGGCGGGCGAGATCGTGGGGTTCGCTGGGCTGATGGGCGCGGGGCGCACCGAGCTGGCCCGCGCGGTCTTTGGGGCGGACCCCATCGACGCGGGCAGCGTCTGGCTCGACGGCAAGCCAGTGCACATCACCTCGCCCGCCAGCGCCATCGCGGCGGGCATCGGCTACCTGACCGAGGATCGCAAGCGCAACGGCCTGGCGATGACGCTCGACATCGCGCAAAACATCACCCTGGCGAATCTGCCGACCGTCGCGGAGATCATCGACCTGGCCAAAGAGGATCGCATCGCGGAACGCCAGCGCGACCAATTGCGCATTCGCACGCCGTCGGTGCATCGCAAGGTGGCGGTCCTGTCGGGGGGCAATCAACAAAAGGTCATCGTCGCGCGGTGGCTCGAAACGCAAGTGCGGATGCTCTTTTTCGATGAGCCATCGCGCGGCATCGACATCAATGCCAAGGCCGAGATGTTCGAGTTGATCGGTCGGTTGGCGAGCCAGGGGCGCGCCATCGTGCTCATCTCTTCGTACCTCCCTGAATTGATCAATATGTGCGACCGCATCGTCGTGCTGCATGACGGCCACATCGCGGGCGAGGTGCCGCGCGCAGAGTTCACCGAGGAACGCATTCTGGCATTGGCGACCGGGGCCAAAGAGGGGGAACATCGATGAAAGATGCCGTCCAACCAGCATCGCAAGACGCACTGAATCCAGCAGTCGCGCCACCACAGAGTACATCGCTGACATTGGGCCAGCAACTGCGAAGCCGCCTGGGCGATTTCGCCGGCCAGGCGACGGCGGCGGGCGCGCTGGCGCTGGTCTTCATCTACCTGTCCTTCGCCTCGCCCGTCTTCCTGACCACCAATAACTTGATCAACATCGTGCAGCAAACCGCCGTCACCGCCATCATCGCCATCGGGATGACTTTTGTCATCATCATGGCCGGGGTGGTCGGCGTCAAGCTCATCGCCAATGGCATGAGTTGGCCGATGGCGCTGGTTTTCGGCGTCTTGGCCGGTGGCGTGGTGGGGCTGGCGAATGGCCTCTTGATCAGCGTCGCCAAGCTCAACCCCTTCATCGCCACGCTGGGAATGATGACCGTGGTGCGTGGTGCCACGGATGTGAATACGCACGCGGTGGTGGTGGTCGGCCCCGCCAGCGTCCTGGGGCCAGATGCCTTTGGCGTCGTCGGGCTGGGGCGCGTGGGGGGCATCCCTGTGGCGCTGATCATCTTGCTCGTCATCGCGGGGCTAGCGTACTTCCTCTTGAGCCGTACCCGGCTGGGGCGTTACACCTACGCCATCGGCTCGAATCAAGAGGCGGCGCGCCTGTCGGGCATCCCCGTCAGGAACTACCTGATCGCGGTCTATGTGCTGCTGGGGTTGCTGACCGGCTTCGCGGGCATGGTCGCTGTCTCGCGCCTCGGCTCGGGGCAACCTGACTTTGGCATGGGGCTAGAGCTAGACGTCATCGCGGCGACGGTCATCGGCGGGGCCAGCCTCTTTGGGGGGCAAGGCACGATCCTGGGTACCCTCATCGGAGTCTTCTTGATCGCGCTCATCCGCAACGGCTCGGTGCTGCTGGACATCAACAGCTTTTATCAAGAGGTCATCATCGGCACCGTTATCTGGATCGCCGTCTTTTGGGATCAATTCCGGCGACGACGCATCTCATCCATCTCTTCATAGCGGGGCGCTGGCCGTCGCGCGCGTCACTGGGGGTGAACGCGCGCCAGCAAGGACGCTGATTCCCTGACCGCCTGGCACCGTACATTTTACGCGCCGCGACTCCTCGTCACCGGGGGGCCTGGCTCCCTGCGTCCATTTGCGCGACAGCCCGTCGCCGAAAGGGGGTGATCGCTCCCCATCAATCGCTCGCAACTGCATTGGCCGCCAAACCTCGCACGTGCCTTCATGCACGGACCGCCTGTTACCATGCTCGTCGAACGAAAGGAACCGTAGACTATGCACTCTCGGAAATTTTCTCATCGCATCGTCGTCGCTTTGCTGGCCTCCTCTATGGCCATCATGGCCGCGTGTGGCTCGACATCGAGCGGCACGGGGGGCGCGAAAACCCTCAAGATCATCGCCGTCCCGAAGTCCCTCGCCAGCAGCTATTGGACCATCGTCGAAAACGGCGTCAAATGCTACGCGACGAAGGTGACTGGCGTCAACATCGTCTGGAACGGCGTGAACAACGACACCCAGGTTTCCGACCAGATCGCGCTGCTGCAAAATTACATCACGGAAGCCCCCGACGGCATCCTCTACGCGGCGACGGATGCGAAGGCCCTCGCCTCGGTGTCGCAGCAGGCGTCAACCGCCAACATCCCCATCTTCAACTTCGACTCGGGGACGACGCCCCAGAGTGTGCCGCTTTTCGCCACCGATAACACCGCCTCGGCAGCCAAGGCCGCCGACCAGATGGGCGCGTTGTTGAATGGCAAGGGCAAAATCGCCGTTTTGGAATTCGTTCCCGGCTCGGCCACCAATGACCAACGCACCAATGGCTTCAAAAACGAGCTGACTTCCAAGTTCCCCGGCATCCAAATCGTCTCGGACCAGGTCGATGACAACGACGCGGCCAAGGCGCTGAGCGTCACGCAAAACATCCTGAGCGCCCACGCTGACCTCAACGGCATCTATGCCGCCAGCCAGCAGGGTGGTGAGGGGGCCGCGCAAGCGATCAGCGCAGCCAAACTCGGTGGCAAGGTCCACGTCATCTCATTCGACGCCTCGGACCCGTTGATCGCGGCGGTCAAGAGCGGCGTGGTCGATGTGCTCGTCGTACAAAATCCCTTCAAGATGGGGTACGACAGCCTGAAGGCCATGGTCGACCAGATCCGTAACGGCACCAAGGCCGCCAACGAAGATACCGGTGTATCGCTCGTAACGACGGCCAACATCAACGACCCGGCGAGCCAGGCGCTACTGAATCCAAGTTGCGCGAACCCGCCGGTCTGATCCACGCCCCCCACTTCCCACGGCATGATGAGAGGCGTTCGGCTCGGGTGAGCACGAACGCCTCTCGTCGCGACTGCGGTGAAGGGGGGTGAAGCCGGTGCGCGCCATCCTTGACAAGCGCACCCAGCGGCGTTTGGCGAACCAAGCGAGGCATCATACCCCGGCACATCACGCGTGGTGTGCGGCAAGCGCGCTCGTGGTGGTGACGCCCACCCGCTGCCAATAATCGCCAAAGGCTTCCCGTGAGGTTCGTTCATCGCGCCAGCGGGTGAAAAGCTGCCGCAGCAGGGGCACGATGGCCGTCGTCGGCACATCATCGGCGTATTCCTGATTCAGCCGTGTGTTGGCCGCGTCGCCCCCGACATAGATCGTGTAGAGATCCTTCGAGCGCCCGACGATGCCGATGTCGCCCATATAGGGCCGCGCGCAGCCATTGGGGCACCCCGTCATGCGGATGCTCACTGGCTCCTTTTCAAGTCCCAGGTCAGCCAAGACCGCCGTGATCTCGGTCAGTAGATCGGGCAGCACCCGTTCCGCCTCGGCGACCGCCTGGCCGCAGGTGGGCAGCGCTGGGCACGCCATGGCGAAGCGCCGCACCCCATGCGCCGTCGGCTCGACCACGATGCCATGGGTCGCCAGCAGGGCGCGTACGGCAGTTTTGTGCTTGGTAGGGATGTCCGTCAGCAAGATGTTTTGCTGGGGCGTCAGCCGCAGCCCTGGCGCGAACCGCTCGATGACGGCGCGCAGCCCGCTGCGCAAGCGCAGATCATCCCGGTCAGTGATGCGCCCATTTTCGATGAAAAGGCCCAGGGACCACGTGCCATCGCCTTGTTTGTGCCAGCCCAGGTGGTCCTCTGCGCCGTGCCAGGTGAGGGCGTGTGCCTCGGCCAGCGGCAGCCCCGTGCGCGCCGCGACCTCGGCCCGAAACCAGGCGATGCCGCGCTCCGCCACCAGATATTTCATGCGAGCATGTTTGCGGTTCGCGCGGTCGCCATAGTCGCGCTGAATCGCCACCACCGCCGTGACGATGGGCAACACCTCGGCTGGCGTGGCAAAGCAGAGCGGCGTGGCGAGACGCGGATAGGTGGTCGTCTTGCCATGGGTGCGACCCATGCCCCCGCCGATCAGCACGGTGTAGCCGCTCAGTTCCCCCGCCTGGTCGGTTTCCGCGACCAAGCCGATGTCTTGGGTATAGACATCGATGCAGTTGTCGCCGGGCAACGCCACGCCGATCTTGAATTTGCGCGGCAGATAGGTCGCACCGTAGATCGGCTCCTCCTCCGCCGTGGCAGGCTCCGGCGCGATGGGTTCCCCATCCAGCCAGATCTCGTGGTACGCCCCGGTGTGGGGCGTCAACTGGGCCGTGATCGCCTGCACCAGTTCCTCGACCGCCTGGTGGA
>JBBQSR010000085.1:0-10645 GCA_038234855.1 Ktedonobacterales bacterium
GGGTGGGCGTCACATCGCCCGTCGGCCCGTATGAGGCCACCGGTTGTACGTCGCCGAGCGGCGTGGTGTTATCAGGATTCATGGAAATATCACAATCTCTCTTACGTGGCTAGCGGCGAGGCACCATGCCCCGCCCTAAAACGCTTGCTGATCTGATCTTACCACCACTCAACAACGAAACAAGGTGCAGACCTCACACTTTATCAAAAAGGCAGGGCGTCGTCGCGCTGACGTGTCAACCACAGCAAACACTGGTAGAGCGCGAAAAGTTCCACGCCGAAAGGCAGATAGCCGGCGAAGCCGAGCAGGGGCATCTCAAAGATCTTGGCGAAGCCGACGAAGGGCACGTTGTAGCTCCACTTGGGCAGCGACCAATAGTTCCACATCTCCCAAAAGAAGCCACAGGCGAGCGTCGCCAGCGCCAGCGCCGCCACGAAGCGACCATCCCCGGCGACGAGGTGGCCGATGGCCGAGCGCCGCCGGAAAGCCGCATTCAGGGCATCGAGCAGCAGCATGGGGCCGACCCAGATGAGGCCAAAGGCATAGTGTGGCCAGATGAGCGGCAGGGCGATGGCGAGGACGCCCCCGGCGAATTCGGCGATCAGCGTGTTGCGCGGCACAACGGGCTCGGGGGTGCCGCGCGCCAGCCGCGGACGAAATGCCGGGAAGCTGGTGAAAAGGGAGGTCATCTCCATCACCACCGGCAAAACGGTGCTGAAGCATAACGTCGCCATCAGGTTATAGGCGAGGGGCGACCAGGCGAGGCCCAATGGGCGATCCAGATGGTACTGCCAGTTTTGCACGCGCGCATTGAACGCCTCGAAGAGCCACCAAAAAGGGACGGAAAAGGCGAAGAGTTGCGCGAACTTCCAGGGATGCGCCGAGAGGATAGACGCGCCGCGCCGCCAGAAATTCAGGCCGTCCAGCACCAGGATGAAGCCGAACCACAGGGTGAAGAACCCCGGTCCAGAGAATGGATGCGTCGGCGACCAAGCCGCCACCCAACTGACCACCAGGATGGCGAGGCCAAACCACCCCCAACGCGGGAAGGCGCGCGTCGGCGACGCCGCCCGGTCGGGCGCATCAGCGGCACGCGATGAAGGCAGGGTATACGTCATGTCGTCGTCAGATTCCCCTTGATGATATCCGCCGCGTCGCTCCCCGCTGCGGAGAGCACGGTCAAGCGCGGCTCATTTTTTACCATACCATCGCTAAGGGTCGCCCTGCCACCGAGATAGATGTGGCTGTCAGCGACGCCGAGCAGTTGCCGCGCCAGGGCGATGCCACGCGCCTCATTCGCGGGCAAGGTGACGGAGAGGCAGACCGCACGGGGACGCAACTCGCCCACGAAGCGCAGCAGCGACACTTCCTCGATGTTTTGGCCCAGGAAGGCGACGCGCACCCCACGCCGTCGCAAAAAGAGCGCGAGCACGAATGGCCCCAGCTCGTGTTGCTCACCGGGGACGCAGGTGACGAGCACCAGGGGACCATCCTTGGGCTGATAGGTCAGGTGCCATAGGGCATCAAGCTGGGCGCGCACGACATTGGAAAGGAAGCGTTCGGCCACCATCACGTTGTTGTCTTGCGCCCATGTCTCGCCCATCTTGACCATGGCGGGGGCGATGAGCCGTTCACAGACCTCTTCGACCGAATAGACCGCGAAGGCCGCTTGCAGCAGGGCGATGGTCGTCCCTTCATCCAAAAGGTGCGCGGCGGCGATCATCGCGTCGGCCATCGCATCGAGGTCGATGGCGAGGTCCGCCAGGGGGGCAGCGCCGTCGTCCAGCGCGCCCTCCTCGGTGAAGCTGCGCAGCCGCGCGGTGGCCTGGCTGATGGTCATGCCCGCATCGACCTGCTCGCGCAACCAGCGGATGATGGCGATGTCGCGCTCCGAGTAGAGGCGATAGCTGTTGCTGCTGCGCTGTGGCACCAAGATGGCGTAGCGCCGTTCCCACGCGCGCAGCCGTGGTGCCTCGACCTGAGTCAGCCGGACGGCGGCGCGCGTGTTATAGATGGGCGTATTATCGAAATGGGCGAGGCGAGGTAACTGCATAGCACGATCTCCATAGAGACTACGGCGCAGTCGGTTATGCGGACAAAAACCCTGGCCAAAGCCTTTGCAATCTGGAACAACGCTATTGAGCATAGCATCACGCCACGCATGTTGCAAGGTGCCATCTGGCGGGGGCGGTTCGCCTGGTGGCGACGTGCCCATGCGGGCTGCTATAGTGTGGGGGATAATCCCATTCCGGGCAACCCAAAGGGGGCACAGTATGAAGGCGATTCGCATCCACGAGCACGGCGGACCCGAGGTCTTGCGCCTCGACGACATCCCCGTGCCCGAGCCAGGGCCAGGGCAGGCGCGCGTGCGGCTAGAGGCCGCTGGCGTCAACTTCATCGACATCTATCATCGCAGCGGGCAATATCCCGTGCCGTTGCCGATGACGCTGGGCCAAGAGGGCGGCGGCGTGGTCGATGCCATCGGCCCGGACGTGACGGAGGTGGCCATCGGCGACCGGGTGGCCTATGCGAGCATCCCCGGCGGCTACGCGGAGTACGCGGTCGTGCCCGCCGACCGGCTGGTGCCGGTGCCCGCCACGGTGCCGATGCGCGACGCGGTGGCGCTGATGCTGCAAGGCATGACGGCGCACTATCTGACACACAGTACCTTTCCAGTGCAAGCCGACGACGTGGTGCTGGTGCACGCGGCGGCGGGCGGCGTGGGGCTGCTGCTGACGCAACTGGCGACCCACCGTGGCGCGCGGGTCATCGGCACGGCCTCCACCGAGGCGAAGGCGCAACTGGCGCGCGAGGCCGGGGCCGATGCGGTGATTCGCTATGACCAGGAAGCGGTCGCGCCCGCCGTGCGCCGCCTGACCGATGGGCGCGGCGTGGCGGTGGTCTATGATTCGGTCGGCAAAGACACCTTCGATGGCAGCCTCGATGCCCTGCGTCCTCGCGGCTACCTAGTGCTCTTTGGGCAGTCGAGCGGCGCGGTGCCGCCCTTCAACCTGCAAACGCTGAACTCCAAGGGATCGCTCTTCGTTACGCGCCCGACACTGGTGCACTACATCGCCACGCGCGCGGAACTATTGGAGCGCGCCAACGCGCTTTTCGCGCTGGCGGCGGCGGGCACGCTGCACGCGCGCATCGGCGCGACCTCTCCGCTGGCCGAGGCCGCCGCTGCGCACGAGGCGCTGACGAGCCGCCAGACCACCGGCAAGGTGCTGCTGTTGCCATAAGCGTCGCCGCTCATCAGGGTGCCAGCGGCTGAGCCTCTCGTGCCGCAAGCCGCCAACGTGCCAGTCACCGACACGATCTTCGAGATTCCGGGGCTAGTGAAGGGAAAGTTGGGGCAGTAATCCGATTCTGCTGCTTGATATGAGGCGTGCGGGAATGTGCGCCTCCATATGGTGTGCGGGAACAATGAGCCGTTGGAAACCCCTGCGGAACGCTGCGGCGAGGAAGTCCGCCTTCCCAGACCGGTCCATGCCAGCGTGCTCGCGAATAGGTTAGCTGCGCAGATCGTACAGCGTCAGCCCCGTGCGCGCGACCACATACGCATTGAGTGCATCAATAACACGATTGTACTCGTCAATCGACATCGTGGGGCTAAAGGTGATGAACCATTTTTGCGTTCCATTGACATACGACCAGCGCACAATAGCCTCATGACTCGCTAGCTCCAGCCAGCGGTGCTTCGTTTCGGCTATCATGAGCCGAGGATAGGAGAAAAGCTTTGCTTCCTCCCAGCGCACGGTTTGTTTTCGTGTATAAGCCCGAATGGTAATTCCATCCTGAGTGATATCGATCCTTTTTCGCCCTACCACCAAGAGGAATGCGAAGAATATGATGAAGGACGGAACAGCGATGCCAAATGCAAGAAGCCAAGCATCTAGTGAGCGAATATTATAGAAAAAGGTCGCGCTCGTAAACCCAATAACGAGGACACTTAACCAATATATCCCGACAAGTGTAAAGAGCGAACGTAGCGTTGTCGCACTCTGTAAGGTCAAGGGAAGATTAAAATGCTGCTCAATAGGCTCAGGCTGTGGCGTAGCTTGGGAAAATCTCGCGCTATCACCAGAGGCTATCGATTGTCTTTTCGCATCAAAGCGTATGTCACTGCGCCACCAGAAAGGTGCGATCAGTAAGCAAAAGCCAAGCACGAGGATGCCCTGCCAGCTATCATGCATATGCGATTCGCAAGAGGCATCGCAACGAGAAGCGGCTGCATACTGTGATACGCTCAGAATATCTGAGAGCCAAAAGATGGCAAAACTGATGGTGATGAGGATAAACGCAGTTCGGCTATACGACCGCTTCACCACAACAGGCACACGACTCATCCATCGTCCTCTTGTCTGCTTATGTTGGCTCTCGTCTTACCATGCAGTTGCGCTAAGACAGCAGCAGGGCCACCAGTGCCAGCAGCGCGGGCAATGCCTGAACGACCAGGATCGAACGCTTGGCGGTGAATCCACCAAACACCCCGGCGACGAGGACGCACCCGACGAAAAAGAGCGCGATGTTAAAGAGCGCGATGTTGTGGCTCACCGCCGCGTCTGGGTAGAACAATCCCCAGATGAGGCCCGCCGCCAGGAAGCCGTTATACAGCCCCTGATTCGCCGCGAGCGATTTGGTCGCCTGCGCGAACTCTGCAGTCAAGCCGAAGGTGGCGCGCACGCGTGGTGTCGTCCACAGGAACATCTCCATGACGAGGATATAGATGTGCTCTAGCGCGATGAGCGCGACGAGTATCTTCGCGACGAGTTGCATGATCTCCCCCTAATTTCGCTGGCTCGTGGTGTACGTTGCATCCTAGCAGAGAGCGGAGTGAAGGTCAATCTGCGAGGAACGAGCCAGTTCTCCGGCAGCATCGCGTCCGGCGTACGTGTTATGACAAACGCTTTTTGATACTGATGGGACCAATCCCCTAGCCGGATGGTCCTTATCCCCCGACCGTCCACGACTTATCCACCAACTTCATAAAGATTGGTGGATAAGTCTCTTGTCGCTTGCCATCGGGCAGATTACGATGTGCGTGGGGCAAAGTGGGGCAAAGTGGTGCGATTTGGCACCACTGGTGCGAATCGTCCCAATCGGACGCGACCTCAACCGGAGCGCGTCAGCGACGAGGCAACATCCCGTGTTTTTGGGTGAGTATCAGCATAACATCGATGCCAAGGGGCGGCTGGCCATCCCCGCGAAGTTTCGGGCGAAGCTCGAAAGCGGCGCGGTGCTGGTGCGCGGCATCGAGGCGTGCATCTATGGCTACACCCCAGAGATGTGGGAAACCAAGACCCAGGAATTCGCCGACAAGCCGATGCCCCCCAAAGAGCGCCGCATGCTCGACCGCCGCTTCTACGCCACCGCCGAGGAGTGCGATTTGGACGGCCAAGGCCGCATCGTCGTCCCCCAAGCCTTTCGTCGCTACGCGGATCTCGCGGGCGAGATCATCGTGCTGGGGGTGCGCGACCGCTTCGAGCTGTGGAGCCGCGCCCGCTGGGAGGCGTACCAGGAAGAGATGGCCCAAGAGGATCTGTCGGGGATCGACCTGCCGTTCTAGCCACCGCACCAAGGAGTCACCATCGTGGTTGAGCCACTGGCCCAGAGCATCCACATTCCCGTGTTGTATGACGCGGTAGTGGGGTGGCTGCGTCCGCGTGATGGCGGGCGCTACCTGGATGCGACATTGGGCGGCGGCGGACACACAGCGGCGCTGCTGGCGGCGAGCGCACCGACTGGGCGCGTGCTGGCCATCGACGCCGACCCGGCGGCCCGCGCGCGCGTGGCCGAGCGACTGGGCGACGAGATCGCGGCGGGACGGTTGGTCATCGCGGCGGGCAACTTCCGCGAGATGGGCGACTTCGCGGCACAGGCGGGCTTCGCGGACCTGGATGGCGTGCTGATGGACCTGGGGCTGTCATCGGACGAACTGGCCGACCGGGGGCGCGGCTTTTCCTTCGCGGCAGATGCACCGCTGGATATGCGCTTCGACCCCTCCACAGGCGAGACGGCGGCGGACATCCTGGCGACGCGAACGGCGGAGGAGATCGCCGACATCATCTATCAATATGGCGAGGAGCGGCAGTCACGGGCCATCGCGCGGCGCATCGTGGCGGCCCGTGAGCGCGGCGAAGCGCCGACCCGCACGACCGAACTCGCGCGCATCGTGGGGGGCGTCGTCCATGGGCGACCGGGGCGGATTCACCCCGCGACGCGCACCTTCCAGGCGCTCCGCATCGCGGTAAATGGCGAACTCGATGCCCTGCGGGTGGCGCTGCCCCAGGCGCTCGATCTGCTGGCCCCTGGCGGGCGGCTCGCCGTCATCAGCTTTCATTCGCTGGAAGACCGCATCGTCAAGCTGTGGATGCGCGAAGAGGTGCGCGACTGCGTCTGCCCGCCGCAGCAGCCGACCTGCACCTGCGACAAGGTGCCGCGCCTCAAGATCCTGACCAACCATCCGCAGATCGCGGATGCCGCCGAGATCGCCGCGAACCCGCGCGCGGCCAGCGCCAAGCTGCGGGTGGCCGAACGCCTATGAACACGACCATGAGAGGGAACGACAAGGATGTATCAGTTCTCGTTGACGCGGGGGGGAACCGCACCAACCACCGCCCGCCCACGCACGCCGATCTGGCTGTGCCTGGTGCTGGTGGCCGCCGCCGCCTGGGCCTATCTGAGCCAGGCCGACCGCGTGAGCGCCGCCAACGCGCGGCTGGAAGCCGAGCAGCAACAGACGCAGCAACTCGTCTCGCAGCACCAGGCCGCGCTGGTGGAGCTTGGCCGCGTGACCTCGCCGACCTTCATCTTCGCTCAGGCGCAGTCGTTGGGGATGACCCTTGGCGACTGGGGCGACACGAGTGGGGGCGGCCAGCCATGATGCCATATACCTGCCATGGGTGGCAAACGCGCGAGCATGCGGCACACCAAACACAGGAGGCGCAGAGCGAACACGATGATCAGAAAATCCACGAAAGATACGAAAACGTTCGTGAGCTTCGTGGATTTTCGTGGCCGTCGTCTTCGAAGAAGCGCACCACAAGCGAAAATGGACGTCGCCAATGGCTGCTCGGCGGCGCGCTGGCCGTCATCCTCGTGGGCGTCGCGGGGCGGATGGTATATTGGCAGGTGGGGCAGCATGCGCAGATGAGCGCGCTGGCCCTCGGGCAGCAGCAGCGGATGGTGACGCTGCCCGCCGTGCGCGGGACCATCCGCGATCGCAACGGGACGGTGCTGGCGGTGACGATGAGTGGCGACGCGCTGGTGGCCGATCCGCTGGTCATCGGGCAGCTTGGCCCAGCCGCGCGCGAACGGCTGACGCAGCGATTGGCGGCGCTGACGGGCGTGACAGCGGAGGTGCTGCGCCCGCAACTGGCCTTGGCGACGGGCTACCACGTCATGACCGATGCGGGGGGCAGCGTCATCCACCTGACGGGGGACGTGGCGGATGGTGCCCGCGCGCAGGTGGCGACGGGCGCGCTGCCGGGGATGACCACACAACCTCAGGCGTGGCGCGTGGTGCCAGATGGCGGCATGGCGGGGCAGATCCTCGGCTTCGTCCGCGCGGATGGCCGGGGGCAATATGGCGTCGAAGAGCAGTATGACGGCGTGCTAGCGGGCAAGGCGGGCACCCTCTATGCCGCGCTCGATGCCCAGGGCCAGCCGATCGCCAGCGCGCCGCAGGGGGTCATCCCCACGACGCCAGGCGCGGACCTGACGCTGACGCTCGATGCCAACCTGCAAGCGGTCGCGGAAACGGGCCTGCGCGACGCCGTGCAACACACGGGCGCGACGGGGGGCAGCGTCATCATCGAGGATCCGCAGACGGGGGCGATCTTGGCGCTGGCGAACGCGCCAAACTTCGACCCGAATGCCTATGGAGCCGCGAATGTCGCCGATTTCGTGAATCCCGCCGTCGCGCATATGTACGATCCGGGGTCTACGATGAAGGCTATCACGATGGCGGCGGGGGTGGACGTGGGGGGCATCGCGCCGGACACGACCATCGACGATCCGGGGACGATCAGCGTCGGCGGGCAGACGCTGGCGAACTGGAACCACCTTGCCTGGGGCCAGGAAACGATGACCGAGGTGCTGCAACATTCCTCGAATGTCGGCGCGGCGTGGGTGGCGCTGAACGCGGTGGGCCACGACCGCTTCACCCGCTATCTGACGGATTTTGGCTTCGGCGCGCGCACGGGGGTCGATCTGGCGGGCGAGACGGGCGGCATGCTGGCCCCGACCGAGCCAAACACCGACCTCACCAACCTGGACCTGGCGGAAAACGCCTTTGGCGAGAGCATCGGTGTGACGCCCTTGCAAATGGTGATGGCCTATGGCGCGCTGGCGAATGGCGGCATGCTGCTGCGCCCGCAACTGGTCAGCGTCATCAGCCAAGACGGCCACATGCAGACCATCGCGCCCCAGACGGTGCGGCGCGTCGTCAGTGCGCAAACCGCCACCACGGTAACGGGGATGCTGGTGGCCTCGTCGCAGCACAGCGAGGCGGCGACGGCGCTCATCCCCGGCTACGCGGTGGCGGCCAAGACCGGGACCTCGACGCCAGACCCCGCGCACCCCGAGATCACCTTTGCCTCGGTGCTGGGGTACGCCCCCGCCGACCATCCGCGCTTCGTCGTCTTGGTGAAGCTGGACCATCCGCAGACCTCCATCTTTGGGGGCGAGGCGGCGGGTCCGCTGTGGCGGGCATTGGTGCGCCGTCTGCTCGCCTACGATGCCATCCCCGCGCAAGGAGGAAACGCATGATTCAACCTATCGCGGCCATCACCGCGCCATTTCGCCCTGGGGGCGACGCCGCGCCCAAGCGCCAGGGCAACGTCCGCCGCCAGATGCAAGACCTGCGCGCCGCCCTGGCCGAGGGTTGGGAATTGGTGCAGCCGATCTTCGCGCGCCCGTTGTGGTCCGCCCTCGAAGACGACCAGACCGCGCTGCACTTCGTCTTGCAACGCGACCGCGCGACCCGCTTGCTGACCCTGCCCGCCACACCCACGGTGCGGCGCTTCGTCCGCAAGCGTGCCTGGTCGGTGAAGGCGTAGGGCCATGTGCGCTGAAATTGCGGGAGCAAGCTGTAGCAGCGAGCGGCGGCGCGGGGCAAGTGCCGTGGTGAGCGAGGGGGTCGTGGAACCGACCTGACGGAAGGTTTCCCCCGCTGGCTCGCGCTAGAGTCCCGTCGCGACGAGCCGCCAATTACCAGCTTGCCAGGTGTAGAGCATGCTCTTGGGCAGGTTGCCGCCCACCCACATGACGCCATCGGGGGTGAGGGCGAGCGCGTTGAGCTGCACATCGTCGGGGCGGCTGAGGTGGTGCCACTGCTGATCGCTGGCGGTGCGCTCGAAGGCCAGCCCATTGTCGCCCACCAGCCACACATTGCCCGCCACGATGGTGATGGCGCGACCCGTCACCATCACAGGGGTCGCCACATCGAACCAGTTGCCGTCGTGGCCCAGCCGTGCGATCTCGCCATCCGTGCCCACCGCCCAGCCATCATCGGCGGAAAGGGCCACCGCGAAGAAATCGGCGTGAGTGAAGTGCTCTTGGTGGTACCAGCCAGTGCCATCATAGTGCATGAAGGTGCCGAGGCCACCCGTCGCCCAGCCATCGGTCGGTGAACGGAAGGCGACGGCGTAGAGGTTGCTATCCATGCTATTCGCCGCCTGCGCCCAGGTACCGCCGTGATAATGGTAGATGCCGCCATTGTTGCCGACCGCCCAGCCCTCCGTCGGGGTGGGGAAGGCGAGGGCATTGATAGGGTTGCCCAGGGTGGTGCGCGCCCAGGTGCCATCGGCCCCACGCGCGAAGACGAAGCCCGTTTGCTGCGTGGCGTCGCCATGGGCGGCGTCGGCGCGCTCACCCGCGACGAAGAGCGTGCCGCCAGCGATGGCCACCGCGCGCAGGCTATCCGCGCCCGTCAGGAGCGGCGGATGCGGGTCGGGCTGCCACACGTCATGTTGCTCGTGCAGCAGCACCGGGTGGCCCTCGCCAGGCCGCAGCCCAACCGCGTAGCCCGTGTGCGCGTCGCTGAGCGCGATGCCCGTGATGTTGAGGCTCTGATGAGAATTCAACTGCGCGAGGTCCGGGCCGCACCCGCTCAGCGTCAACGCGCTGAGGGCGAGCGCAGCAATGAACCCGAAAAGAGATCGCTGGGGCCACATATTCCGCCTAGCTTTCTGTGGTGCGTGCCATTCCTACCACCGAGTATAGCATGCTCGTCAGCCCTCCGCTGCCAGGAAAATTGGGATTCTTGTCACGAGATGTCGTCCATATTCGCTATAATAAGGGTATGACGCACATCTCACACGCACAGAAATGGCAGGGACTCATCACACATGGCCGTCCTCGATCCGATCCGTAACAGCGCGGAAGTCACGCCAAGCCCCATACCACAGCCTGCGCCACCGTCCGCGCTGAACCGCGACCGCAACTTCGTGACGTATTGGTTCGGTCAGAGCTTGGGCGCGGTGGGCGACTCGATCGCCACCATCTCGCTGCCGCGGTTGGTCTTGCAGACGACGGGGTCGGTAGCGCAGATGGGCGTCATCACCGCCATCCTGGGGGTCGGGCGTCTGGTGGCGAGCTTCGGCGCGGGCGTGCTGGTCGACCGCGTGGACCGTCGCCGCCT
>JBBQSR010000086.1:0-10612 GCA_038234855.1 Ktedonobacterales bacterium
CGGTGCGGCGCAAGAAATTTGATGCGCTCTTACAGGTAGAGGAATATCGCCACGCGGCGGAGGAACTGCGCGACACCGTCAGCCACCTCAAAGACGCCCTCGCCACCCATGACCGCGCCATCGAGGTCCTGACCACGCGCACGGCCAACGTAGAGGAGTGGCGGCAGCAGCGCGCCACCCTCGCCGCCGAGCGCGTGGCGATGCTCGAGCAGATCGAGCAATTCACCACCCAGCGTGAAGATGTCAACGCTCGCATCACCCACGCCCTGCGCCGCCGCGACGAACTGACCGAATTGGGCGCGCAGCGCGACCGTGCCCGTGCCGCCTGGGAACTGGCCGACGCGCGCCACCAGCAGACCCAGGCCGAGGCCGACCGTGCCGCCATGGCCCAGGCACGCTGTGCCGCGACCGAGGCGGATTACACGCGCCACCGCGCCGCCGAGGCGGATCTCGCCCGCGCCCAGGCCGATGCGCGCACCCTCGGTCAATTGCAATTGGCTCACACCAGGGCCGAGCACGCGCTGCACGAACACGCCCAGGCCATCGGGCGCACCACCGAGCAGCTACGCAGCGTCCGCGCCGCCGAGGAGGCCGTCGCCACCCTCACCCCTCAGGTCAGTCGCCAAGGCGAGCTAGAGGCGCAGATCAGTGCCGCCCGCGAGGCCCAAAATCACCTGACGACGCTACAAAGCGAACAGCAACGCGCCACGCGCGACCGCGTCGCCGCGCTGCGCGAGGGCACCGAAACGGATGCCGCCATCCAGCAGATCGCCGAGCTGCAACCGTTGGCGCAGCAGTTGCCCGCGCAGAGCGAGCGGCTGCGCGCGTTGCAAACCAGCGCCGCCACCCGTGCCGAGCGCCAGAAGCGCCAAGCGACCCTGCGCGACCAAGTGAAACGCCAACAGAGCGCGCTGCTCCGTGCCGCCGAAATGGTGCGGGCGAACGAGGCGCAGTGGCGGCTTGCCCAGGACGCCAGCAGCGCCAGCGCCGACCTGCCCACCCGCGAAGCGGCCTTGGCCGCCCTCACCGATGAGGTCGCGTTGCTGCGCGCCGAGATGCATCACGCCCAGGCCTCCTTCAATTCCGCCGAGAGCGGCCATTGTCCCTTCCTCAAGGAGCCGTGCAAAAATCTGGCGCAGCGGGGCATCCGGGGGCTAGATGTCTTTTTCGCGGATCAACTGACGGCGTTGGGTGGGCGGCTGCATCCGCTGGAAGCGCGGCATGCGACGTTGGTGGCGGAGGTCGCGGCATTGCGCCAACAGGGGAGCCAAGCCGCGCGACTCGACGAATATGCCCAACGCCTCGCCCAGGCCCGCGCCACCCACACCGAGCACGAGGCCGACCTGCATCGCCTATTGGATGAGCAAGCGACACTCGCGCAGGATGAGCAGGCGGCGGCAACGCTGATGGCGGATCTGGCTGCCGCCACCCAAGCGGTCGCGGAAAGCACGCGCGCCGACCGTGAATGCGCCCGTCTGCCGACGCTGCACGCCCAGCGTGACGCCATCGGCAAGCGGTTAGCGCAAGTCGAGCAACGGCTGGCCGCCCTCGCCAGCGAGATCGCGGCCAGCGAGCGCCACGCCGCGACCCTTCCCGCCCTGACGGATGAACTGCACGCGCTCGGCACTCCCCGCGAGCGGCTGGCCATCGCCGCCGCCGAGGCACGACAGATCCCCGAACTAGAGCGCGCCCTGGCCGACCACACCGCGCAACACGCCGCCGCCACGCAAGCGGTCGTCGAGGCTCAGGCGCGTCTGGTACCCTTCGCGGGGCTAGAGGCGCGCATCGCCGCCCTGCAAGCCGATCTGGCGGCGACCAAGGACGCGCATGATGACTTCCTGCGGCACGAGGGTGAGGCGCGGCAACTCGCCGCCCGTCGCCAGCAGGCCACCGCGACCGCCACTGCCGCGCACGAGGCCGCCACGGCACACGCGGAGGCCGCCGCGCGTTATGATGCCGCCGCCGCGTCCTTTGACCTGACGGAGCTTGACCGGCTGGCGGGTGAGTTGCAGCACCTCGATAGCGAGGTCGCGACGCTGCGCGAACGTTCACGCCAGCACAAAACCGCGGTCGAGGCGCTCGACCGCCAGCTCGCTGAAGCCGACGTCTGGCTGGCCGCGCTCGCCGCCGCCCAGGCAGCGCGCGGCCAGACCGAGGCGACCATGGGCGTGCTTCAGTACAGCCGCGACACCATCAAGGAGGCCGGACCCTTCGTGATGCGCGCCCTGCTGCGCGAGATCTCCGCGACGGCCAATCGCATCTTTGGCGAGATCATGGGCGACCGATCGGCCACGCTCACCTGGGCGGATGATTACGACGTCATCATCCGTAATGGGGCCTATGAGCGCCACTTCGCGCAACTGAGCGGCGGCGAGCAAATGAGCGCCGCGCTGGCCGTGCGCCTGGCCCTGCTCAAGACGCTGACCCGTGCGACCATCGCCTTTTTCGACGAGCCGACACAAAACATGGATGACGAGCGCCGCGCCAACCTCGCGGGGCAGATCCGCCGCGTGACGGGCTTCGAGCAACTGCTGGTCATCAGCCACGACGACACCTTCGAGGAAGGGCTGGACGCCGTCATCCGCGTCCGCAAGGACGGCGGCGAATCCCAGGTGGAAAGCGACTCAGGCGCGCTGCTGCCCACGCCGCTCATTCCGTTTCCCACCACGCTCAGTGCTTGACAATCCGCCCCCGGCATGGCATACTATCCATGTTCCATGCTGCCATAGCTCAATGGACCAGAGTGCTTGTCTTCGAAACAAGAAGTTGTGGGTTCGAATCCCACTGGCAGCACCTCTTCATTTTTGCTCGGTATTCCACTTTTCCAGGTACGCGATTGCAGATAGCAAATGGTCCTTGCTTTCATATGCAAGTCCGAGAAGTGTGTTACATCCAGTGCATAAGAGGTTTCGGACTTGCCCTGTTGTATGGTTATGATCGATCACCAACCTTGCTTCTTTTTTGCAAATAGCGCACCTTCCCTGTTGGGCCGCTTTCATTTCTTCTAATTGCTCCACAGTCAAGCCGTAATGGCTTCGTAGAAAATGCTTCATCATGTAATGAGGCTCTCGCTCATATCGCAAGCGCCGATATTCCGCATAGCACATCTTACAGATAGCCTTCCTGCCAGAAAACGCCGAACGATCAATAGGAAATTCCTCGGTTAGTCGTTCGATCTTACATCTGGTGCAAACGCGGGTTGGTGTCAGTTGTTTTCTTGTTGGCCGATATGTGCTTCCCGGGACTGATTTTGGTATTCGGCTTGGAGACGGCTTTCCTTCGGCGAGTTCTTTTCTCCTTTCATAAATACACACTTTGCACGTTCCTTGATATCCTGAAGCACGTTGCATACTTCGAGAAAACTCTTCAATGGGTTTTTCGACACCGCAGCGATAGCACACACGGGTCGGTTCCAGCGGTTTGCCTGGTGGTCCGGGTTTCTTGGCTTTCATTCTCTCCTCCCCATTCTTTACCCGCGATAATCGACAACTATCTCTATCTACATCAAACCATATCATAGAGATTCTGTCTTGTCAAGTCTAATGTAGTTGGAAACTATTTGTAGGCGTTGAGGAACAGAAGCAACTGTGGTAGACTAAGGGGAGAAAAGATTTTAGCAATGAAGCAAAGCAGGAAGACCGCAATGGAAGAAAAAGAATGGTATACCCAACAAGAGTTAGCAACCATGATGGGCCTCGCATTGGATAAAATCCGCACGACGGTTTCAACGCTCTCGAAGGCGGGCATCATCAAGACGCAGCGCGATGTACGAGATTCGCGCTATGTCTTGGTACATGCGACAAGCCTTCCCGTGCTCAAACAAACCCTGGGAGCATCATGATCAATCAAGACATCGCAACTTTGGGGTGAAGATTTGCTGAATAGCGAGATGGTTGAGCGATTGCGTGGCATTATCGCAAGGCTTGAAATATTACCCCCAGAGCAACAGGAACAAGCGGCAACAGCGATCGAGTCTTGGTTGGCGACTCAGCACCGGGATGCGTGGCTACAGGGCACCGAGGGCAAACAGCTTCTTGATGAGCTGGTTATCGATTTTGAGAGTGGAAAGCAAGCTGGAACCATTATAGAAGGAGGGTGGGTATAGCCGCCCCCCTTTACTATGCGTCGCACCAATAAATAGATGGTGCCCGCATCCCCACCAGGACGCGGGCACCGGCGCGTCACCAGTACAGCGAACTGATCGCTTCGTCCATCACGTGGATGGCGTGGGGGAAGGTGGTGCTGTTCGTCCACGATGCCCCAGCGGTGTCGCTATAGGTAGCGCTGGCGTCCCAGTTGTCGTTGGTGTCGACCAGGTAGCCGCCATGGTCATAGTTGGGATTCTGAATCTTGACCTTGTGGGTCGCTTTGTTCAGCATGCCCCGGTCGGCTGAGCCGCCCAGATAGTTCAGCACGATGTCGTTGTTGCTGCCCATCGTCGTCCAGTCGGTGCCGCCATTGCCCTGTGGATTGCTGCCAAAGCCCCCCCGGAAGGTCGAGGAATTCAGGTTCGCCATCAGGGGATTGTTGTACTCCATCTGCGCAACTTGGCTGCACGACCCGCAAAAGAAAAAGGCCGATGCGTCGGGCAGCCCCTGGTGCGGGGTGCCCGCCGTCACGACATCCTCGATGATGACGTAGGGCGGGAACTGCGTCATGTAGGGCGTGTCGAAAAGCGCCTGACGGATGACGATGCCCCCCAGGCTGTGCGCGATGACCTTCACCGCGATGCCATATTGCGCGTAGTGATCCCAGATGTACCAGGACAGCGTGCACGCGATATGGCGCACATCCTCGTTGGTCGTGCCCAGCTTGCTCGCGTAGAAGCTGGCGCAGTGGGTGTTTTCGCTGGCGAGATACGCCGTGCAGTTGTGGTCCTGGCCATAGAAGCCCAGGCTTGCTTGGCTCCCCGTCCAGCCATGCGACGTTAGATAGCTCTGGATCGTCCCGAAGGTCGTGGTATCGTTGCACCCCAGATTCGCGTTGCTGTTGAAGCCATGCAACTCGATGACCGCTACCCCATTCGCGGAATAGGCTGGGGTGGTGGTCGCGTGCGCCCGTGCCGGGGACCACGCCCCCAAGCACAGCACCACCAGGCTCGCCATGACAAAGGCCCCGCTGGCCCACGCGCGCAGTGTCGTTCGCAGCATCACGTTGTCTCCTTTCCCTGGTACCCTACGCGGCGGACTGCCACGCGAGCGTGGCACCATCAATCGCCCACAGGCGGTGCAAGCGCCCCGCGTTGGTGGTCGACAGCGCGACGAGATCCTTCGTGCCGGTGTAGCGGCCACGGATGCCGTTTTGCAGGCTATATTGGCCCGCGTCGAGGTCAGCGGTCAGTTTCAGGAAGTACGCACCATCATCCGTGATGAGCGGCCACGACGCCGTCAGGTCGAAGGTAGTGGTGGTGTGTGTGTGCTCGGCGTGCCAGGTGCGGCCCGCGTCGCGCGAGAGGTACACCGTCTGGCGACGCCCCCCGATGCCGAGCACGGTCTGCCCGTCCTGCGTCGCGCCCAAGGGCAGCAGTGATTCCTTGCCCTGCGCGAATGTGTAAGGTGCCCAGGTCGCGCCGTGGTCGGTCGAGCGCGCCCCCGCCAGCGCGATGGCGTCGGCGGTGCTGCCCGCCGTCACGCCCACCACGGTGATCTCCGCCCCGCTCCCATGCAGATAGCGCATCTGATCGATGCGGATGGTACCCAGGCGGCCCGCCGTGTCGAGCGCGGTCGCGCCACCCTGCGCGGTGAAGGCGACCAGATGCGAGCCGCCATCAGCAGCCACGTCGCGCGAAAAGCCCACCAGCAGCGCATCGTTCGCCCAGCCGATGGTCGCCACCGAGGCGGCGTCCGCCCGGGTCGTGGTGGTGGTCGCCCAGTGCTGCCCGCCATCTTGTGACCGCAGCAGGGCATAGCTGCCAGCGGCAGGCACAGTCGAGGGCAAAAGGGCCAGCTCGCGCGGATTCGCGGGGTTGACGGCCAGCACGTCCAGCAGCGGCGTCGTCAGCGTGGCGACGCGGCCCCAGTGCGTGCCCTCATCCGTGGTGCGATAGACCGCGATGGTGGCCTTGTCGACAAAGACGCTGGCATAGCCCCACGCTGGTGCACTGCGGGCGAACGCGACCTGCAAGATCGCCCCGCTGATGCCCTGCGCGGTTTGCCAGCCAGCGGCGGCGGCATCAGCCGACTGGACGGCGGGCGACGCGGTGCGCCCCCCCTGATTAAACAGGGCGACGATGACGACGATGACCAGCACCGAGAGCGCTCCGCCCAGGAAGGGCAGGGGGTGAGATGGCTCTGTCCGAGGAAGAGGGGGAGATGATCGCATGCCTCGACACTCCTTTGGTCCGGCGACAACGGCGGGAAGGGATGCGGAGAATGGGCGGCGGGCCGTCATGTTGGCGACGAACCAGGGGGACCATACGCGCACGACAGCGGAGCATATGGCGGGGATACCCCTTGCGCGGCTGCAAGCGGGTTCCCCCATCATACCGAAAAATCCCCCTGAATACAAGAGCTAGGGGCGGCGTGTTTGTGGCATGGCGGCCTACATCTGGGCTGGACGAAAACACGGTTAAGAACAGGCGTGCGATCGCGCTTGATCCTTTGCATGCTGATCGCCGCCTTGTCGCCCCAACGGTGCCGCCTTGACATCCCCTGGACGGATGCTTATAGTGAGAGCAGAAAAAAGTACCGGTGTTTCTGAGGAAAGGTAGCTACTTAGTACTTTTTGTGCGTTCGGCCCATTTCAGGAAGGATCGTCCGATGTCCGCGCAACCCAAGCTCCCCCCTGGCTCTTTTGGCGCGCCCTATCTCGGGCAAACGATGCAATTGGTCAATGACCCCCTCACCTTTGGTCGCCAGCAGATGGCCCTGCATGGCCCCGTCTTTCGCTATCGGTTCGTTGGTCAACGGATGGTCGCCCTCGTTGGCGAAGAGGCGCAACGCTACGTCCTCGTCACCAATGCCGCGAACTTTCCTGCTAAGGAAGGCTACATCGTCGCCTATGACACGATGGGTGATGGGTTGCTGTGGCTGGACGGCACGCCCCACACCGCGCAACGCAAGCTGATGACCCCCGCCTTCCATGGCCGCAACATGGCGGATTATCTGGATCGCATCAACCGCATCGTCGATGGACAGTTCGCCACGTGGTCGGCGCAGGGCACGCGCGACTTTTACCCCGTCGCGCAAGAGATCGCCTGGAAACTGTCGATGTCGATCCTCCTCGGCATCGAGGATGACAGCCAGATCGAGCGGATGACGCACCTCTGGTTCCTGCTGACGCAGGGCGGCTACGCCATCTTTCGGGCGCGGCTGCCGTGGTCCAAATATGGCAAGGCGTTCTACGGGCGCGAACAGATCGAGCGCATCTTGCAGCCCATCATCGCCGAGCATCGCCGCGCGCCGAAGGGTGATGTGCTGAGCATGCTGGTGCAGCGCGGCGACGACGGCGACCAACTGACTGATGCGCAGCTCCAGGCGCACCTGCGCATCCTCATCTATGCGGGCTTCGACACGACCTCTAGCACACTGGCCTGGATCGTGGTGGAACTGCTGCGCCAGCCGAAGCTGATGCAACGGCTGCTGGACGAGATCCACGCCGATGGCGACCCCAACGCGCATATCACGCTGGAAGAAACGCGCAAGACGCCCTTCTTAGATGCCGTCATCAAGGAGACGCTGCGGCTGCATCCGCAGACGCCCTTTGCTATGCGCGGGGTGCGGGAAAGCTTCGAGTTCGGCGGCTATACCATCCCGGCGGGGTGGCATGTCGCGCTCTTCCCGGTCGTCACGCACCGCATGGCCGACTATTTCCGCGACCCCGAGACATTCGACCCCGACCGCTTCTTGCTGCGCGACGAAGACAAGGCGCACCCCTACGCGTGGATCGGCTTCGGTGGCGGACCCCATTCCTGCATGGGTGAGGGCGTCGCCAAGCTGGAAATGAAGGCCGTGTTGCTGCGGCTGTTGCACCGCTTCACCCTGCGGCTGGGCGATGACCAGGATCTGTCGCCCGCCTATGTGCCGCTCAGCCGCCCCAAGGGCGATGTGCGGATCGACTACACCGATATGTCTACACGCAAGGAACGCATCGCCGTATGAATGCTCCCATCAAAGTGTTGCTGGTCGATGACAACGAAGACCTGATCGACGTGCTCGAAGAGGGCCTCACCAACCAGGGCTTCGCGGTCGTCGTCGCGTATGACGGCGCGGCGGGCCTAGAACGCTTCATCGAGGCGCGGCCTGACTGTGTCGTCATCGATGTGAAGATGCCCCAACTCGATGGCTATCAACTGGTACGCGCCCTGCGTGGCGACCCCGCGACCGCCGCCATCCCGCTCCTGATCCTGACGGCGCTGCCCCAGGACCAAGAGCGGTTCAAGGGGCTGGCGGCGGGCGTCGACCTCTTCCTGCTGAAGCCACAGACGCCCACCGAGATCGCCGCCCAGATTCGCCGCGCCGTGCTGATCGACGATGCCGAGCGTGAGCGCCGCTTGCACCATCTCGCTGAGGAGGGTCAGGGATGAGCACGATGCTCCCCGCGTATGCCCGCATCTTCGCGGACTATGATCGTCAACGCCGTCTCAACCTCTTGCGCATCATCACCCCGTTCTTTTACATCGTCGAGAGCCTCTTTCTGGTCAGCAGCTTTCTCTTGCTCCTCGGCGGCGTCGTGGGGGGACGGCTCGGCAGCCCCCAGGGCTTCGCGCTGATCGAGACGACCATCAGCAGTGCCGTCATCAATGTCGTCTATGGGTTGGCATGGCACGCGGCGCGGCGGGGGCAGGTCGGGCGCGCGTCGTGGTTGATCACCTTTCCCACGACGCTCTCGTTCATGATCTCGTGTGTGGCGCAGAGTGCGCGCGATGGTCCCTCGCCCCTAGTGCTGTCGTTGCTGGCGGGCTTCGTGGTAGTCATCGCCTTGGCGGGCGCGCTGGGCGGGCGCGGCCAACTCATCACCATCACGGCGCTGAGCGCCATCGGCGCGGTCGGCACCATGTTGGTCGCGGCGGCGCTGCACGGCGACACCCTTGGCAGCGTGCAGATGGCCGCACTGGCGTTTTTCATTGTGGCTGACCTGGCCGAGTTCGCGATCTTCCTGGCAGTGCAGCAGTCTTCGCGCGTTTCCATCGCCCAGCTTGGCGAGCTACGGCTGGCGGTAGAGCGCGCCGAGCAACTGGACGATCTGAAAAATCAGTTCATCAGCAGCGTCAACCACGAACTGCGCAACCCCATCATGGGCATGCTGGGTCACCTCGACAATCTGGTGAATGCCCCCCCCACCACCCCAGTCGAGCGGCTGCGGCGCAACGCGGACCGCGCGTTGCAATCCGCCTTTCGCCTGCGCCGCCTGGTCGACAGCATCTTGGATGCGCGCCGCATGGACCAACACGCCGGGGAATTTGACCCCGCGCCAGTGAACGTGCTGGATGCGCTGCACGCCGCCATCCAACTCATCGACCCCGCCGAGGCGAAATTAGTCGAACGCGATCTGCACATCGCCATGCCCGCCGACCTGACGATTCAGGGCGAGACGATCCGTTTGCAACAGATCCTAACCAATCTCATCTCGAACGCGCTCAAGTATTCGCCGCTTGGCAGCCCCGTCACCATCTTGGGCCAGGTGATGCCCGAGAAAACGGGGGAAACGGGCAAACGTAGCGTTGCGGCCCAGGCATCCGCCCGGATGATGGCGGAGATCACGGTGCAGGACCACGGGCTAGGCATTCCGCCCGATCAGGCCCCGCTGCTCTTCAACAAGTTCGTGCGGTTGCCGCGCGACCTGGCCTCCACCGTCGTCGGCAATGGCCTGGGGCTGCATCTATGCAAGGTGCTAGCCGAGGCGATGGGCGGGCGCATCTGGGTCGAGAGCAGCGGCCTCCCCAACGAAGGCTCGACCTTCCACGTCCTTTTGCCACTCGCCAGCACCGCCGACGCCTACATCGCTAGCTCGCCCACTGCCATCGTGACGGCAGCGGCACCCACCCCCTACGGCGTCATCACGAACGAGTAGCCCGCCCGCTCTCGCTAACATCGCTCGCCAACCAGCATGCTATACTGCGACAGAGCATCCAAGAAAGGGGCGCATCTCATGCAGCAAGTCATCAGCTATGAGAAGCCGAAGAGTCGGGTAGCGCGCGTCGTGTTTTGGCGCGTGGTCGTGCTCGGCGTAGTGCTCATCGGTGGTCTCATGACAGCCCACTATGTCAGCAGCCCTTCGGTGCTGTACATTTCGCGTTCACAATTGACCACCATAGGGATCGCCAACCAACAGCGCACCATTGCATTCAGCCCCTACGTTCACACACTGTTGACGCAGTTTCAGCCCAGCTTTTCTGGTTCGTCCAGTGTGGATTTTGGCAGATGCTTCGGCAAGTGCTATAATTTACCACTTGGTACAACCATCTATCGGCTGTCTTTCACCTTTCCAGGCGACCGCGATCCTACCACTGCCCCCTCACCATATGGGGGTACGTTCGTCTCCGTTCCCAGTTCGGCGACCACTGGCAGCGGGTGGGCCGACATTTCCTCTCAACAGGCTCATGCGTTAGAACGTGCCTTCACCGTGTGGGATGTGCCATTTCTGACGCTGGGATAGCGCCCATGGTGGTGTA
>JBBQSR010000087.1:0-10561 GCA_038234855.1 Ktedonobacterales bacterium
TCTGGACGACGTTCTTCGTCGCCATCCCTGTGACCATCATCAGCGTCGCGGTCAGCATCCCATTGGCGTACTACATGCGGCGCGGCATCCGGTTCGAGCGGTTGATTACCACGATCCTGATCTTGCCGATCACGCTCGGCACCGTCATGGTGGCGCAGGGGATGGTCAACTATTTCGGGCCGACGGGGTGGTTCAATCGCACCCTGTTAGCGCTGCACCTCATCTCATCGCCCGTGCTGCTGTTGCGCCACAACATCGCGGTGGAGATCGCGCTCTTCGTGCAGGGCTTCCCCTTCGTCTTCTTGCTGGTGCTCGGTTATATGTCGGCGATCAACCCCGATTTGGAAAAAGCCAGCCGCATGGCGGGCGCGAATGAGTGGCAGACCTTTTGGCGCATCATCTTTCCTCTGACGTTGCCAGGGATCGCCATCGCCTTCGCGTTGAACTTCGTGGCGAATTTCGGCGTCTTTCCCACGGCGAATCTGGTGGGCGAGCCGACGCACGAGACGCACGTGCTGGCGGTGGCGGCCTATAACGCGGCCTATGTCGATTTCAAGCCGCAAACGGGCACGGCCATCGCGCTGATCATGGGCGCGTTGCAACTGTTCGTCATCGCGGTGGTGCTGTTCTTGCAGAGCCGCCTGGCGCGTGGTGCCAGCATCAGCGGCGGGAAGGGGGCCTGAGATGGCGACGAAATCAGCCGATGTGCTGCCCGAACTGGTCATCCCCGGCAGTGTGGCAGGGGGCGGCATCCCGCAGTTGCAGGGGACGCCGTGGTGGCGCAACGGCAGATTCTGGCAAGCGACAGTCTTTTACGTGGTCATCGGCTTCTTCGTGGCGAATCTGGTCGGGATGGTCGCCTCGGTGGTCGTTGACTCCTTTGGCACGCAGTGGTTCGCCAGTTGGCTGCCCGATGGCCTGACGACACGGTGGTACCAATACGTCACGGGGGACCACGACATCGGGGGGCTGCTGTATAACACGCTGGTGGTGGCGGTTTCGACGACGGTGATCGCGCTGGCGGTGGGCTTTCCCGCTGCCTATGTGCTGGCCCGCAAAGATTTTCGCTTCAAGGCGGTGCTGACGGGCCTCTATCTGGTGCCGATGTTGCTGCCGCCGCTGGTCTACGGCATTCCGCTGGCCACGTTGTTGCTCAAGTTTTTGCATGCCATCGATCTGCAACTGGGCACTTCGCTGGCGACCTCGTTGGTGATCGTCATCATCATCAATCTGGTGCCGGTGGTGCCCTTCGTCATCTTGATCTTGACGCCCTTCATCCAGCAGATCGATGCGTCGATGGAATCAGCCAGCGCCATGTTGGGGGCGAATCGCTGGCAAACGTTCTTTCGCGTGCTGCTGCCGCTGGTCATCCCTGGCTTGCTGACGGCGGGGGTGCTGGCCATCGTCCGCGTCGTGGCGATGTTTGAGCTGACGTACCTCAGCGCCGGGCCGCTCTCGCAGACGCTGGTGGTGACGCTCTACGGCGATGCTTTCGCCTCGGGCATTCGCCCCACCCAGGCCGTCGATGGGATGGCCGTCATCTACATGGCAACCTCGATGGCGCTGGTTGGCGTCGCGCTGATCTTCGTCAAGCCCACGCAGTTCGTCGTGCGCGTCAAAACCGAGAACAAGTAGGAAAGACATCTCATGGCAGTGCAACTCACCTATCACTACGCTGCGGGGCCAGGGCTGACGCAGCTCGTTACCCCCGGCGTGCAGCCCCTGAATGACCTCGACTTCGCCATGCTGCGGTTGGGGCCAGGCGAGAGCTACCACGCCGAGACGGGGGAATATGAGGTCGGCGTGATCTTGCTGACGGGCACGGCGTCGCTCCGCAGCGGCACCGCGAGCTATGACGACCTGGGGGGCCGCGCCAGCGTCTTTGACGGTCGCGCGTCGGCGGTGTATCTGCCAATCCACGTCGACTTCTCCATCACCGCCGGTGGCGCTGGGGTAGAGGCGGCGCTCTGCCGTTGTCGCGCGACCGAGGCGCACCCGGTGCAGGTGGTGCGACCGCCGCAGGTGGTGGCACGCGAGGCGGGGCAGGGCAACTTCACGCGCTATGTGCACGACATCTTGGGCGTCGCCAATTCCCAGGCGCAGCGGCTGATCGTGGGCGAAACCTTCACCCCGGCGGGCAATTGGTCCAGCTTCCCGCCGCACAAGCACGACACACTGGCGCTGCCCGACGAGGTGCAGCAAGAGGAACTCTACCTCTTCAAGATCCGCCCCGAGACGGGCTTCGGCATCCAGGGGTGGTATACGCGCGATGGCAGCACCTATGCGGCGCTGAACGCGGCGGAGATCGTCCACCAAAACGATGTGACGATCATGCCTTACGGCTACCACCCCGTCGCGGCTCCGCCGGGCTACGATGTCTATTACCTCTGGTTCATGGCCGGACCCGTTCGCGAGATGCACCCGCACGACGACCCCGACCATACGTGGATCAAGAATGATGCCGGTGCACCGCGCGGCCTTCCCCGCTAGCGCCGCCCAGGGGCACGCGGTTATCGCGTCCGCTGTGGGGTCGTGCCCGCCCGAGTAAGAGAGAAAGTCGGTGTATGGTGATGGTGCCTGATAGGTTTTCATTGCGCGACCAGGTCGCGGTGGTGACGGGCGGCAGCGGCGTGCTGGGCAGCGCGCTGGCGCAGGGGTTGGCCGAGGCCGGGGCGCGCGTCGCCATCCTCGGTCGGCGGCGCGAGGCCAGCCAGCGGGTCGCGGATGCCATCATCGCTGGCGGTGGTGAGGCCATCGCTGTCGCCGCCGATGTGCTGGACCGCGCTGCCCTCGAATCCGCCGCCACCGAGATCGCCGGGCGGCTGGGTCCGGTCGATCTGTTGGTCAATGGCGCGGGGGGCAACGACCCCCGCGCGACCATCAGCCCCACGCAATCGTTTTTTGACCTGGACGGCGCGGGCGTTGACGCGGTCATGGGGGGCAACTTCACCGGCACGCTCACGGCATGCCAGGTGTGGGGCCGCGTGATGGCCGAGCGCGGGCAGGGCACCATCATCACCATCGCGTCCATGGCGGCGCTGCGGCCCCTGACGCGCGTCGGCGTCTACGGTGCGGCGAAGGCGGCGGTCGTCAACTTCACCCAATGGCTCGCGGTCCATATGGCGCAAGAGTACAGCCCGGCCATCCGCGTCAATGCTATTGCGCCTGGCTTCTTCTTGACCGAGCAAAATCGCTTTTTGCTGACCGATGCCGCGTCGGGCGCGCTGACCGCGCGGGGGCAGAGCATCATCGCGCATACGCCCCAGCGGCGCTTCGGCACCCCCGACGACCTGGTGGGGCCGTTGTTGTGGCTCGCCAGCCCCGCTGCGGCCTTCGTCACCGGCATCGTGGTCCCCGTGGATGGTGGCTTCGCCGCCTTTGGCGGGGTCTGAGGAGGAATGGCGATGCTCAGTGGCATCGGTGCGCCCGACCTGACCCTGACGCCGGAACTGGTGGCGCGTCAGATCGCGCTAGCGAGCGAGCAATTGGCGCTGGGGGGGCAGCGCGTGTTGGTCATCATCCCCGATGCCACGCGCACCGCGCCCATCCCGTTGCTGTTTCGCGTGCTGGGCGACGCCCTGGGCGCGCAGACGACGGCGCTCGACTACCTGATCGCTCTTGGCACGCATCCCCCCATGACGGATGCCGCCATCGATCACCTCGTGGGGATGGACGCGGCGGAACGAGCCACCCGCTTTCCGAAGACACAGATCTTCAACCATGTGTGGGATGACCCAGCGCAACTGGCGACGATCGGCACCATCCCCGGTGATGAGGCGGCGGCGCTGACGGGGGGGCTGCTGAGCGACGCCGTGCCCGTGACGCTGAATCGTCGCATCCTCGACTATGACCATCTCATCATCTGTGGCCCCGTCTTTCCGCACGAGGTCGCGGGCTTTTCGGGCGGCGCGAAATATCTCTTCCCCGGCATCGCGGGGCCAGACATCATCAACTTCACGCATTGGTTGGGCGCGCTCGTCACCAGCATGCACACCATCGGCGTGAAAGATACCCCGGTGCGGCGGATCATTCACCGTGGGGCGGACTTCGTGCCGCGTCCGCTCACCTGCATCGCGCTGGTGATGCAGGGCACGACGCCGCGCGGCATCTACATCGGCGCGCATGCCGAGGCCTTCGCGGCGGCGGCGGACCTGTCTGGCGCGCTCAACATCACGTGGTACGACCGCCCCTTTCAGCGGGTGCTGTCGTGCCCCGCGCCGCAGTACGACGACCTGTGGACGGCGGCCAAGGCGATGTACAAGACCGAACCCATCATCGCTGATGGCGGCGAGGTCATCATCTACGCGCCACACCTCACCGAGGTGTCCTTCACCCATGGCGCGCTGATCGATCAGGTCGGCTACCACGTGCGCGACTATTTCACGAAGCAATGGGCGCGCTTCGGCGACCTGCCCGGCAGCATCTTGGCGCACAGCACGCACGTGCGCGGGATGGGCAGCTATGACGCGGCCAGCGGCGTCGAGACGCCGCGCATCACGGTGACGCTGGCGACGGGCATCAGCGAAGCGCGGTGCCGCCGCATCAACCTCGGCTATGCCGACTATCGCACCATCGACCCCGCCGCGTGGGCTAACCGCGAGGACGAGGGGCTGCTCTACGTCCCCCACGCGGGTGAGGTGCTCTTTCGGCTGCGCGATGCCCCTATTTGAGCGGGATGGGTGCCAGGATCGCGCCATGGCGTTCACAGGCGATAACCACTGAGGAAGAGGCACAACGATGCAGGGGATCGATCTTACAGGGAAGACCGCTTTGGTCACGGGCGGCAACATCGGCATTGGTCGCGCCGCCGCCCTCGCGCTGGCGGAGTGTGGCGCGGATGTCGCCGTGACGTATTTTTCGCATGATGGCACCGACACGCAGGCGACTATCGAGCGGCTGGGACACAAAGGCATCGCCACCAAGCTCGATGCGACCTCTAGCGACGAGGTGAACCGCACCGTCGCCGCATTAGCCGAGCAGATGGGCGGGCATATCGATGTGCTCTTTAACAACGCGGGTGGCTTGGTCGGTCGCGCGTCCATCGCTGAGATGAGCGATGACCTCTTCGCCCGTGTCTTCGCCGTCAATGTCACCAGCGCGTTTTATGTTACCCGCGCGACGCTGGCTTTCATGGATCGCGGTTGGGGTCGCATCATCTTCAATGGCTCGGTGGCGGGGCACCACGGCGGGGGGAATGGTGCCGCCGCGTATGCCGCCACCAAGGGAGCCATCCATACCCTCACGCGTGGCTTGGCCAAAGAGGTCGCGTCGCGCGGCATCACGGTGAATGCGGTCGCGCCGGGCTTCATCGTCGACACGCCCTTCCACGCGACCTTCACCGCGCCCGATGCACAAGACGCCTCCATCGCGCAGACCGCGCTGAAGCGCGCGGGGGAACCCAGCGATGTCGCTGGGGCGATCGTGTATCTGGCCTCGGACCTCGCCGCCTACCTCACTGGCGAGATCATCGAGGTCAACGGCGGCAGTTGGTTCGCCTGAATCCCGTTAATGGGCGAGAGCGGCGCGCTGCTACGGGCCGTTTCACCGCCTGCCTGCTGCATGTCAGGGAAATTTGCCCTAGCCTGCGCTGCCCGCGACTATTTCAGGTACCGCTCGAACCATGAAACGGTGCGGTTCCATGCGTCCGCTGAGGCGGCGGCATCATAGCTCTCGGGCCGCGTATCATTGAAGAAGGCATGGTCGGTCCTTGGATAGACGACCATGTCGAAGGTCTTGCCGTTGTCGGTCAGATATTTGCGCAGCCGGTCGCGCGTGGCCTCGGGGGTGGAATGGTCCCGCTCGGCATAGACGACGTGCACGGGGCAACTGATGCGCTGGACCTCGGCCTCGGTGGGGTCATACCCGCCGGGGTAAAAGGGCGCGATGGCTCCGAGCTCGGCCCCCGCCTGAGAGGCAAACATGAGGGTGAGGGTGCCGCCCATGCAAAAGCCAGAGACGCCGATCTTTTTCGGCGCGACATCGCTCTGCCCTTGCAGCGCGGTCAACGCGCCACGCAGATCTTTGGCGACCTCGGCTTGGTCGAGGTTCATCACCGCTTTTTGCGCTTCATCGGGTTCGTCGATGACGCGGCCATGGTACAGGTCGGGGGCCAGCGCGATGAAGCCCGCCCCGGCGAAGCGGCGCGCGATGTCCTTGATGTTGGCATTCAGCCCCCACCATTCTTGGATGACGATGACGCCGGGGTGCGGCTTGCCATCAGCGGGTCGCGCCAGATAGCCCGCCGCCGTGCCGCCATTACTCGGGAAGGTGATGTCTTCGGTGAGGATGTCCGCCATGATCGTTGCCTCCTGCTTGGTGGGGGAATGCCTTCGCATCGTCGCACTTGTGGGGCCAAATGTGGCATCGGCACCCTCTGGGACTATAGCATAGTAGCCCCGAGGCGAGTGCGCCGCCTATAATCGAGATATAGTTGCAAGATGTGTTTGCAGGACGTGGTTGAGGTTCGCCGTGTCTTTCAAGGGGAAACTGCTATGCATGGTTCATCTGTTCGCACGTTGGTTGCGGTGTTGGGGGTGTGCCTCGGGCTACTCGCGGGGTGCGGCGGCTCCACGGCTGCGGGCGATGGCCCCTCGCCGTCACAACTGCGGACGGTGAGCCTGGCCGGTGTGGCGCTGAGCGGGTCGGGGGATGGCTGGGCCGTGGGCGCGCAAGAGACGTCGCCCATCACGACCTCGGCGGTCTTTTTGCGCGTGCATGGTGGGGCATGGCGACGCGCGACGGTGCCCGTTCCCGCGGGCAACACGGCCTTAAACGCGGTGGCCCTCGCGGCGGGGGACGGCTGGGCGGTCGGCAATGCGGGCAAAGGTGCCCTGATCATGCGCCTCGTCGGCGGCCAGTGGCGAACGGTCGCGCCGCCCACCGCTGGTCCGCTGAATGCCTTGGTGCTCATCGCCGCTGGGGAGGGCTGGGCCGTCGGTGACGCGACGGTGTTGCACCTGCATGGCGGGCAGTGGTCGGCGGTGGCCGCGCCCTCCGCCGCGTCGTTGCACGCGGTGACGGTCGCGCCCGATGGCACGGTGTGGGTGGCCGGGGAAGGTGGCTTGCTCGCGCAACTGCACGGCACGCAATGGGCGACCACGACGGTGCCCAACACGCGCATGCTGACGGGCGTCGCGGTGACGAGCGCGGTGGGCTGGGCCATCGGCTGGCAGGGAACGCTGCTGCGCCAGACAGGCGCGACCTGGGCACGCATCGACACCCAGCACACCTGGGCGGTCCTCGCCATCTCCATGGCCACCCCTGATGTCGGCTGGGTCGTGGGCGCGGGCGGCCTCATGCTGCATCTGCAAGGCACCCAATGGCAAGATGCGGGCTGTGCCACCGACAACGCCCTGAATGCCGTGGCGCTCACCTCGCCCGACGAAGGCTGGGCCGTCGGCGACGCGGGGACGATCTTGCACCTGCACGCGGGCAAGTGGTCCGTGCCGGTGTCGGTCGCTGGGTAGCATTGGTTGGATTGAGTGTGGCTTCGATTCACTAGACCTTTCGTCCTATTCTTGACAGTCGTTGTCACCGCACCTCTGGTATACTGCGAGCGGGCAGTAGTGTGCCGGAGGGACGACGATGGCGACGGAAGAAGGGCAACGGATCGCCCAGGAAGACGCCTGGCTGTGGGGCTGGGACGCGACGCCGGGCATCGTCTCGGTGTGGGCCGGGCGCGACGGGCGGGCGCTGGTGTGGCGACGGCTGGACCGCGCGACGGTCGTCTGCGAGCGCGCGACGTTTCGCCCCTGGGCGCTGGTCAGCACCTTGGCCGATCTGGCGCACCTGGGCGATGGTTTGCAACCCGAGGGCGCGGATGGGCCTGCCCAGGTGACGTATCGCGCGCTCGCTGGGCCGGGGCACCTGCGCTATCTGGTGAGCGCGGCGGACGGGCGCACGCTGGAGGGTGCCATCTTGCGGGGCGCTTCGGTGGCGGCGGGTCGGTCCTTCGCGCGGCTGAGCGAGCTGGGCGCGGATGAGGTGCTTTGGCTGCCGCCCGAGGAGCAATATCTGGTAGCGACCGGGCGCACCTATTTCCGGGGGCTGGCCTTCGCGGACCTGCATCGGCTGCAATTCGATCTGGAAACGACGGGGCTGCATCCCGCGCGGGACCGCATCTTCCTGGTGGCGGTGCGAACGAACCGGGGCGAGGCGCGCGTGCTGGACGTGGCAGAGGGCGATTTGAAGGGCGACGAGGCGGAGGCGGACCTCATCCGGCGGCTAGCGGCGACGATCCGCGCGCTGGACCCCGATGTGATCGAGAATCACAACCTCCACGGCTTCGATATGCCGTTCCTGGCGAAGCGAGCGCAGGTGTTGGGTGTGGCGCTGGCGCTTGGCCGCGAGGGCGCGCCAGGGCTGAGCCAGCGGCCAGCGGCGCGCGGCTATGGCCCGGTGCGCGGGCAGATGGACGACGCCGCCGAGGAGCGCGAACGGGCGGTGCGCTACGTGGTGCCGGGCCGTGAACTGATCGACACACTCGACGCGGTGCGGCGCTACGACTTCGCCGCGCGCGACCTGCCAGGGCATGGGCTAAAAGCCGTCGCGCGCCACTTCGGCGTCGCCGCGCCCGACCGCGAATATCTGGATGGCGTCTTGCCCTTCGAGCAGTGGAAGCGCGACCCCGACCGTGTGCGCCACTACGCGCAAGATGATGTGAGCGAGGCGGGCGAATTGGCGCGGCTGCTCGGCGGTGCCGCCTTCGCCCTGGCGCAGATGGCCCCCCGGCGCTACGAGCGGCTGGCGGATGCCGGACCGGCCACGGGCATCCTCGATCCGTTGTTGGTGCGGGCATATGTGCGGGCGGGCGCGGCGTTGCCCGCCTATGCGCAGCACGATGGCACGCAGCACTCGGGCGCGGCGCTGCACCTTTTCGCGGCGGGGGTCGCGCGGCGCGTGGTAAAGGCGGACGTGTCGAGCCTCTATCCCTCGTTGATGCGGCACCATCGCATCAGCCCGCGCAGCGACCGCATCGGCGCGCTGTTGGCCCTGGTGGATCGCCTGGTGGCGCAACGGCTCGCCGCGAAGGCGCGGGCACATGCCGCGCCCCCCGGCTCGGACGCGCGGCACACCGACGAGGCGCTGTCGGCGGCGATGAAGATCTTGGTCAATTCCGCGTATGGCTACCTGGGGGCCGTGGGGCTGACGCGCTTCGCGGATGTCGAGGCGGCGAACGAGGTGACGCGGCGCGGGCGCGAATTGCTGGGGCTGCTGTGCCGCGAATTGGCCGCGCGCGGGGTGACGCTGTTGGAGGCCGACACCGACGGCGTCTATTTCGCCGTGCCCGAGGGCTGGACGGAGGCCGACGAGCGCCGCGTGGTGGGCGAGGTGGCCGCGCTGCTGCCACCCCTGGTGCGGCTGGAGTTCGAGGGACGTTACGCCGCCATGCTCTCGCATGAGCCGAAAAATTACGCGCTGCTGCACTATGATGGCACGGTGCTGCTGCGCGGCGTCGCCTTTCGCTCGGTCAAATTCGAGGGCTTCGGCGAGGCGTTCCTGCGCCGTGCCGTCCAGTGCTTGCTGACGGGCGACATCCCCGGCGTGCATGCGGCGTATCTGGCGACGGCGGAGGCCATCGCGGAACGCACGCTGCCCACGGCGGAGGTCGTGTCGCGCGCTCGCCTGACCAAGACGCCGCAGCAGTACCAGGCCGGGCGCGCGGGGCGACGCGAGGCGCACTACGAGGCGCTGCTGGCGGGGGGCCGCGCGACGTGGCGCAAGGGCGAGAGCATCCAGCTCTATCGCGCGGTCGGCGGCTTCGCGCTGTGGGAGCCAGGGCAGGCGGATCGCTTTGACTACGATGTGCCACACTACCTGCGGCTACTGCGCGAGACGTATGCGATCCGTTTGGCGCGGGCCTTCACCGCCGAGGACCACGCGACGCTTTTCGGCGCGCACAATCAGCCGTCGCTCTTCGCAGCCCCCATCGAGGCGATCCGCCCGATCCTCACACCCCTCACCGGGGTGACGCTGGATTGACGCGCGGTCAGGTCAGGCCACGTTCGCGGCGGGTGGTCGGCTATCCATGTCGTCTAATTCGCGGGCCGTGGGCAGCGCGGGGATGGCCCCGCGTCGCGTGACGGCGATGGCCCCGGCACGGCACGCGCGCGCCACCGTCGCGGCGATGGCCTCCGCGCCCATTCGCGCGGGATGGTCGGGCAGCCCCGCCAGCAGCGCCGCCATGAAGGCGTCGCCCGCGCCCGTCGCATCTACCACCTGCACGTTCGCGGGGGCACTGGCGGCGGTGATGGTGTCGCCATAGCGGTAGAGGCAGCCATCGCCGCCGAGCGTCACCACCACCAGCGCGGCTGGCGTCGCCAGCGCGGCCAGCGCTTCGCGTGGCGTGGCGATGCCCGTCAGCAGGCGCAGCTCCGCCGCGTTCATCTTGACCACATCGGCGAAGGCGAGGGGCTGGCGCACGATGGGCAGTCCCGCTTCGGCGCTAGCCCACAGCGCGGGCCGCCAATTCACGTCATAGGTGCAGATGGCCCCGGCCTGGTGGGCGACCTCCCACGCGGCCAGCATGGCGGTGCGGGCTGGCTCTTGCGCCAGCATCACC
>JBBQSR010000088.1:0-10560 GCA_038234855.1 Ktedonobacterales bacterium
CCTGGCGGTCGGCAATCCGCTGGGGCTGCAAGAGTCGGCATCCTTCGGCATCATCAGCGCGGTCAACCGCACCGAGGCCGAGAGCGGCACCACCACGAATGGCACCGCCACGGCGGGTCCGGTGCTGACGGGCCTCGTCCAGACGACCGCCGCCTGGCTAGAGTCGGCGAAGACGATGGGCGTCGCGTTCGTGATGGCGATCTTCAGCACCGCCAGGTCATCTTGCGCGTCTTGGCCGACGAGCGTCGCCGCGTAGACCGTGCCATTCGCCAGGGTCGCGGTGTAGCTGGTGAAGCCCGTCACGACGTGGTTATTGGTGACGATGTAGCCATCCTTCGTCAGGAACTCGCCCGAGCCGATGGCCGAACTGCTGGTGCCCGTGCTCGTCACCTCGACCACCGAGGTCTGGGTCGCCTTGGTGATGGTGATGATGGTTTGTTGCAGATCTTGCACGGTGGTGGGCAGGGTCACGCCCGTCGAGGTCGTGGTGCTGACGCTCTGGCTGGCCGTCGTCACGGTCGCGGTCGTGGCGGCACCGCGCCGCGCGGTGGCGACGCCGATGCCCACCCCCGTCGCCAACAGTGTGACGATCAGTGCGATGATGGCGAGGAACTGCCACCACGGGCGGCGGGGGCCGACGGGGTGCATCTCGGGCGGTAACAGATCCGTTGGCGGCTCGCCAGTGGGGGGTGCCTGGGTGGTGTCGAGCATCGCCCCATTGGGCAGGGTGTCGTTGGGCGAGGGCATCGCTGTGGTGGTTTCCGTGGTCATTTCAGCATCACTCGGGGCGGCGATCAGGTACGGTTGCATGGGAATGGCTCCTTATCCGTGTGGCGTGGTGAATCAGTGTTTTGGTGAAGGCGGTCCGGTCAGGCTTGAGTGCGCCAACGATAGGCGTAGTAGGCAAGGTCGCGGATGGCGCGGATGATGACGTGCGGGTTGGCCCCGGTGGCGCGGCCCCCCTGGCGGGGCAGGTGTCGCACGCCCACCTGGCAGAATGTCGCGCCGCTGCGTTGCAGCTTATAGAGCAGTTCGGCGTTGATGAGCGCGCTCTGCGTCTCGGGCGGATGGGCATGCAGGAAGTCGGTACGAAAGACCTTGAAGGCGCAGTCCAGGTCGCGCACCCGCACCCCCAGCACCACCGCCACCAGCCCGCCCCAGGCGCGGGCGTTCGCCAGCCGCATCAGCGAATCTTGCCGCTGTTGACGGTAGCCCAGCACCGCGTCGGCCTCATCGACGTGAATGAGGAGCCGCGCCAGATCGCGAATGGCGAACTGCCCATCGGCATCCATAAAGAAGGTGAGGTCGCGGGTGGCGGCGGCGAAGCCATCGGCCAGCGCCGCGCCATAGCCGAGGTTGGTGGGGTGGGCGATCAGCCGCACCTGGGGGGCCTGCGCCGCGTAGGCAGTGACTATGGCCCCCGTCGCGTCGTGGCTGCCGTCGTCGACCACGATGATCTCGTAGTCCGCGCCCCACTCATTCAGCACGGCGGCAATTTCGGCCAGCGTCGTGGCGATGACGGCGGCCTCGTTATAGGCTGGCAAGACGACCGAGATGCCATGGTGGGCCAGCGCCTTACTGAGCGTCAGACGCTGGGCCAGCGCCTTACTGAGCGTCAGACGCTGGGCGAAGGCGCGACTGCGAAAGGCTTCCGGCGTGGTGAGCGTCCGCTGCGTCTCGGGCTGGCGGGCAAAGACCCACAGCCGCATCCCCAGGAACGAGATCAGCGCCGAGCCGCCGATGGCCGCGACCTTCGCCGCGTTGGCCCACAGCGCGGTGTGGCCCAGCAGCGGCAGCAGCGCCGCGCTGGTCCCCAGCAGCAGCAGATCGTTCAGCGCGATGCCGCCGACGGTGGTGGTAGCGAAGCGCAATACCTCGTCCCGCGTGGTGGCGTCGTGGTGCCGAAACGTCCAATGCTTATTCAGAAAGAAGCTCTGCACCGCGCCGAGGGCATACGTGACGGCATTCGCCGCCAGCAGGGCGGGGGTGGTGTGGATGCGCAGTGCCCACACCACGAGGTTGAGCAGCAGCACATCGACCAGGGTGTTCAGTACCCCCACCGTGCCGAAGCGCGCCAACTGCCCACGCGTGCCCTGACTGGTCGGGGTGGTGATGGCGGTGGAAAACTCAGTGGCGGTCGTCATGGTGGTCATCCCTCGCTGGCATTCTCGGTCGCCGCACTAGCGACACTCAGAATGGTACAAGGGAGATGTTCAGAAGCCGTGTAGATGCTATCAACGTGCTGTTAGATTTCGCTGGGATTTTTCTCATTTGGCAAGGTGATGGTGAAGGTCGCGCCCTGCCCCGGCGGGCTGGCCACGCGGATGCCCCCGCCGTGCGCTTCGACCACCGCCTTGGCGATGGCTAGCCCCAACCCCGAGTCGCTGCCGGACTGCGCCCGCGCGCGATCGGCCCGGTAAAAGCGGTCAAAGATGCGGGGCAGCGCGTCCGGGCGGATGCCCTTGCCGGTGTCGCGCACGCTCAGCCGGGTGCCGCTGGGGCCATGCCGCGCGGCGAGGGTGATGCTGCCGCCCGCCGGGGTGTAGCGCAGCGCATTGCTGACCAGGTTGCCCAGCACCTGCACCATGCGCTCGGCATCGACCATCATGTCGGGCAGCGCAGGGTCCGCTTGCACCGCCAGGGTGATCTCAGCTTGCTCGGCCTGGTGGCGATACGTTTCGGCGATGCGCCCCAGCAGCGCGGCGGGGGCGACGGCCCCGCGTTGCAGCCGCAGTTCGCCCGCGTCGGCCAGCGAAAGGGTCCGCAGATCCTCGATCAACCGATGAAGGTGCTGCGCCTCTTCATACAGCACGGCGAAGCGTTCGGGCGTCGGCGGCAGCACGCCGTCGCGCAGGGCTTCGAGATAGCCCGCGATGACCGTCACAGGGGTGCGCAGATCGTGCGCGATGTCGGCGGTCATCTGGCGGCGCTGCTGGTTTGCCAGCGCCAGGTCGCTGCTCATCTGGTTGAAGGTCGCCGACAGCGCGCCCAGTTCGTCGCGCGAACGGATCGGCACCACCTGGCCCATCTCGCCCGCCGCCATCGCGTGCAGGGCGGTCGTCAGCTCGCGCACCGGGCGCGTCAACGACCGCGCGAAGAGGATGCCGATGGCCAGCGCCACCGCGAAGGCGGCGATGGCCCCAGAGATCAACGCCCGCTGGGTCGAGTCGAGAAAGGCCGTCTCCGCTGGGCTGAGGGGGGGCGTGGTGCCATTCGGGAGGACGGTGCCGACGACCTGCCCATCCACGGTGACGGGCGTGCCCCTTGCGAGCGTGCTGCCTGGCACCGTATCGTTCAGATGATACGGGCTATACGGCTCCGTCACGATGACGCGACTCTGCTGATCGACCAAGATGAAGGGCGGGGGGAAGTGCCCGCCAGGGTGCCCCGGCGCGTTCTGCGCGAGATAGAGATCCACATTTTGCCAGGTATGGTAGTACTGGTAATACCCCGTGACGGTGTTGACGAAATCGGTCTGAGCGCGGTTTTGCACCACCTGCTGAAAGTCGGTCTGCGTCGCGTTACGCACGAGGAGCGCCGCCACCACCGCCCCGGCGATGCTGACGATGAGGAACGCGAGACTCAGTTTCACCGTAAGCGAACGCATATGCTCTCCCCTTAGGCTCCCTGGCTGGTGCCCTGGAAGCGATAGCCCACCCCAAAGACCGTCAAGATATAGTGCGGTGTCGCGGGGTTCGGCTCGATCTTCGCGCGTAGGTTGCGGATGTGCACATCGATGGTGCGCTCCACGCTCTCGCCTTCCTCGCCCTGCAAGCGTTCCAGCAGTTGCGCGCGGCTAAAGACGCGCCCCGGTGCCGCCAGCAAGACCGCCAGCAACTCGAACTCGGAGGGCGTCAGGCTGACGGGCTTGTCCGCGACGGTGACGGCGTAGGTCGCGCGGTCCAGCGTCACATCCGCCGCGCGCAGCAGTTCCGGCGCTGCGGGGGCATCCGCGCCCTCTACCCGCCGCAGGACGGCGTGGATGCGCGCCACCAGTTCGCGCATGCCAAAGGGCTTGGTGACGTAGTCATCCGCACCCAATTCCAGCCCCAGCACTTTATCGGATTCCTCTTGCTTCGCCGTCAGCAAGATGATGGGCGCGCTTCCCTCTTTGCGATAGGCACGAATGAACTCATAACCGCCCATCTCGGGCATCATGATGTCAAGCAAGATGAGGTCGGGGTGCTCGCGCCGCGCGACGATCAGCGCCTGCCGCCCCTGCTCGGCCTCGACCACGCGAAAGCCCTCTTGCGTCAGGTAGTCGCGCACCAGCAAGCGCACATTCGGCTGGTCATCGACCATGAGGATGACTTTCATGGGCATCGCTCCATTCATAAGCGGGATGTCTCAATTCTTGATTCACTGTAGCATAATAGGCACCCCGCCTCGCCAGCACCGACCAATGACGAGAGGTGCGCACCGATAGTCAATCATCAGTGTATGCCCAACTTGTAAAGAAGTTGTGCAGATTCCGCGCAGTTCCGCGATACATCACGGGCAGTGATGAAGGTTCACTGATAGAAATGATAGGCAGCTTACTCGCGTTTCCGTTCCGGTTGTGCTATACTGGGGACAGAACATGCTTCGTCACGTGGGCCATGTCGGCGTCGTGTGGTGCGACAGCAAAGGGTGGTCATCGGCTGAGAGCCGCCCCCCGTAACCGCCACGTCTGGTACCCCCCACGCGATAGCGCGCCAACCCCATTGAGGGCAGTAACGCGCTACGGTCGCCCCGTTATCGGCACCAATGAGCGCCCCGGCGTCACCGATGCCCTGGCGGAATTGTGGGTGGAACCACGCGGCGACCCGTCATCCAACCGGTCCCTTGCGTCCCTGTGCGGACACGAGGGCTTTTTTATTGCCCGAAAACGGGAGAGGGGCGAGGAGAGGACGGAACGCGGAATGACACGGAATGGCCGCGAGATGACGCAGAATGGAGCGAAAGTACATGCATCCCCTTAGCATTTCGCGTCATTCCGCGTAGCTCTCGCGTCACCCCGCGTTCCAAAACCCAGCCCCCAATAGTTGAAAGGAAGGAACACCCCATGCCAGAAGATGTCGCGCAAGAGTTTCGCGCGTCGGTCAGCTACACGCCGCTCCAGCGGATGCGCCACTCGACGGCGCACGTGATGGCCGAGGCGATTCAGGATCTGTTTCCCGGCGCGAAGTTCGCCATCGGCCCTGCCATCGAGGACGGCTTCTATTACGATATGGAGCTGCCGCGCACGCTGACGCCCGAGGACTTCCCCGCTATCGAGGCGCGGATGGCCGAGAGCGTGAAGTCGAAGCATCCCTTCACGCAGACGAAATGGCCACGCGAGCAGGCGTTGGCCTACTTCCGCGAACGCGACCAGCCCTACAAGGTCGAGATCATCTCGGATCTGCCCGACGCCGAGGTCGGCATCTACCAGCAGGGGCCGTTCCTGGACCTGTGCCGTGGCCCGCACGTCGAGAACACGGGGCAGATCGGCCCCTTCAAGCTGATGCGCGTCGCGGGGGCGTACTGGCGCGGCGACGAAAAGCGCCCGATGCTGCAACGCCTCTATGGCACGGCCTGGTTCACGCAAGAGGAACTGGACAAATATCAGTGGCAGCTTGAGGAAGCGAAGAAGCGCGACCACCGCAAGCTGGGCAAGGAACTGAACCTCTTCACGTTCAGCGAAGACATCGGGCCGGGCATCCCGCTCTTTTTGCCGAAGGGCGAAATGCTGCGGCACCTGATGGAGTCGTATGTGCGCGACACGCAGGAACGCTATGGCTACCAGCACGTGTGGACGGGCAATGTGGCGCGCGTGCGGCTCTACAAGCAGTCGCAGCACTGGTACCACTACCGCGACTCCATGTTCCCCAAGATGCAGGAGGACCGCGACCTGCGGGAAGGCGAGTCGTCGGAGGACGCGGAAAGCAACAGCTTCGAGTTGAAGCCGATGAACTGCCCCTCACACATCACGCTCTATAAGTCGCAGCGGCACAGCTACCGCGAACTGCCCATCCGCTACGCCGAGTTCGCCACGCTCTATCGTTACGAAAAGCAGGGCGAACTGTCGGGGCTGACGCGCGTGCGGTCGCTGACGCAAGACGACTCGCACATCTTCCTGCGGCCCGACCAGGTGCAAGACGAGTTCAGCCGCCTGGTCGACCTGGTGCGCGAGATCCTGGGGACGTATGGGCTGACGGACTATAGCGTGCGCCTGTCGCTGCCCGACCTGTCGGACCACGAGAAATATCACGGCAACGTCGCCATCTGGGAGCGCGCGGTCGCGGACCTGCGAGCCGCGCTGGACTCGAAGGGACTTTCCTATGAGGCCGCCGAGGGCGAGGCCGCCTTCTACGGCCCCAAGATGGACCTGATGGCGCGCGACGCGCTGGGCCGCGAGTGGCAACTCTCGACGATCCAGCTTGACCTCTTCCAGCCCGAGAATTTCGAGATGGAGTACGTCGGCGAGGACGGCCAGCCGCACCGCCCGGTCATCATCCATCGCGCCATCATGGGGTCGACGGAACGCTTCTTGGGCGTGCTGATCGAGCATTACGGCGGCAACTTCCCGCTGTGGCTGGCCCCGGTGCAGGCGACGATCATCCCCATCGCGGATCGCCATCTGCCCTATGCCGAGCAGGTCGCGGATCGGCTGCGCAAGGCCGGGCTGCGGGTGGAGGTCGACGCGCGCTCTGACCGCATGAACGCGAAGGTGCGCGACGCCCAGATGCAGCGCGTCCCCTACATGCTGGTGGTGGGCGACAAGGAAGCGGAGGCCGACGCCGTCAGCCTGCGGCTGCGCTCGAACGAAAACATCGGTGCGGTGCCGCTGTCGCAGTTCATCGAGCGCGCGACGGACCTCAGCCGCGAACGCAGCCAGGCCCTCTGGGTGACTGAGGCCCCCGTCGGGGAATAAGCCAGGGAACAACAAGGCGGGGGCGGGTGGTCAACCACCTGTCCCCGCCCCTTGCGTCGCGTCAGAATTGGCGCGACAGTTGGTCGAGCGCGACACTGACCTGCACCGGATCGATGCGGCCATTGAGCGTCTGCACGCGCTGGGCCTGCCCGTCGGTCAACAGTTTGGCGATCTGGTCGGCGTGGCCGTTGTCGCTCTGGACGATGACCGTCTGCCCATGGTGCGTCAACGCCAGGACGCGGAAGGGCTGCCCGCCGCGTTGCGGGAAGATGGTCGCCACCATCCCCACGACCAAGCCGACCGGAATGCCCAGGGCGAAGCCGAGCACCGTGTAGCCAAAGAGGGTGCCGGGGTCCGAGGACAGCAGCCCCAGGTAGGTCTTGCCGCCATCCAGCGTCACGCCCCAGTCGGCGAGGGTGCCATTCGCGGTGAAGAGGCCGAGGATGGCCCCCACGACGACGCTGACCGCCGTCGCCAGCGAGACGCGATTGCTGATGGAGCCGCGCGGGGTAGACTGTGGGAATGAGGTGTTCAATGATGCCTGGGCTTGCGCCGCGTCTGCGGCGGTGGCGAAACGTCCGACGATGGTCTTCATGGTGGGGAGGCTCCTTGTTGCTGCGTCGTCTATCACAGGGCTGGCAGACGATGCCAACCAACATGTGCCAAGGTACGTTGCGCCAACGGAAATCCAGCAAACCCGCAGAGATATACGAGTTATGTACAGCATATACCGGACAGGCAAGTTGTACAACCCGAGATATAGGCCAATTGTAAAGTTTTTCGTGCCAGCCCGTTGGTCCGGCATCGCTAGACATTGCGGGCACGATGGCGCATAATCGGGGGCACCGAGTACACTAGATCAAGAGGGAGATCTGTACGATATGGCATCCTCCACGCCTGAGACGCCCGTGCATGTCATCAACTATGACGCGGGCGGCTATGACTATCGCGATTTCTGGCAAGGGCGCGACTACGAGCAATGGGCCGAGGTCCAGGTGATCCGTCGCATCTTGCGCCGCACCGCACCCGTGCAGTGGGCGGTGGACCTGGGCGGCGGCTTTGGCCGCAACGTGCCGCTAGAGCTAGAGCGCGCCCAACATGTCGTGCTGATGGACTATTCTTGGACGAACCTGACCAACGCGGAAAACAACCTGCTGGCCGACGGCCAAAATGTGGGGCGGGTCTTCCTGGTGCGCGGCAACATCTATCATCTGCCGTTCCGCGACGCCGCCTTCGAGTTGGGGTCCACCATTCGCGTGCTGCACCATCTCGCCGCCACGGATGAGGCGATCACCGAGATGAGCCGCGTCATCGGCCAACACTGGCTGCTAGATGTGCCGATCAAGCATCATTTGCTGGCGCGGATGAAGGCCGCCATGCGCGGCAAAGGTGCCACACTGCGCACCCGCGACGCCAACGAACTGGGCAACAAGGACGAGCCGTTCTGGAACTATCACTTGGGGGCCATCCGCGACGCGGTGCGCGCCCAGGGCTGGGCCGACACACTGGTGGCGAGCGTGGCGAATTTTCGCCGCTGGGAGCGCGCGGTGCCTCGTCCGTTGCGGGGTCCGGTGCGCCCGTTGGTCTATGGCGCGGAACGGCTGGCGCAGCCGATGGGGCGCGGCTGGTGGGGTCCGGCGCAGTTCCTGTGGCTGACGAAGCGCCAGCAGCAAGCATTCACAGGCACCGATGCCATCACCGGCACACCACCCACGCCCTGGGCGACGCTCGCGCCGCGCCTGTGGTGCCCCAGTTGCCACGGCGACCTCGCGTGGTCTGACGCCAGCGCCACCTGCGCCGCCTGTGGCAAGACCTTCGCCCGCCAGGGAATGATCTGGGACTTCGTAGTGGAGTAGGCGGGGACGCGACACAGAGGGTGGTCTCTAGCCAGCCCCCTTTCTCTTATGACGATGAAGCCGAGGGAAGCAGTTTCCCCCGGCTTCATCGTTTCTTTACAAATGAGTCTTCGATATATCTTGACATTCAGCACCAAAAGATATATCTTATAGGTAACACGATATATCGTGAACAAACGAAACGGAGAACACAGATCATGCGACAACCTTTTGACGGTCCCTTCGGTGGACCTCGCGGCGGCGGCTTCGGTCGCCATGGCGGCCCCTTCGGCGGGCATCGCGGCGGACCCTTTGGGGGGCACCACGGTGGCCCCTTTGGTGGCGAAGCGCCAACCGCCGAGCAACAAGCCTTTTGGCAAGAAGCTCGCGCGACAGGCCAGCAACTGATGGCGACGCTCAGCGCCGTCCGCTCGGACCCCGCGACATTGGCCAAGGTCAAGGACATCTTGACCCAGGCCCGCATCGCCCTGGCGGCCCTCGCCAGCCAGCAAGGCAACACGACGCCGACCACCCAGGTCTAACGTCCACGCTGCCAGCACGCCCCATCGCTCAGATGATGAGTGATGGGGCGTTATGTGTTTGGCACGGTTGTGGGGCAGCTTTTACTTGCCGCCAGTCAGGCTTTCCAGGCGATCGACCAGCCCCGAGAGGATCTGGTAGGTGCGCTCGACGGGTTCGGGCGAGGCCATGTCGACCCCAGCCAGCTTCAGCGCCTCGATGGGGTAGAGTGAGCTACCGGCATTCAGGAACTGGCGGTACTGCTGCGCGGCTGCCGGACCTTCGCTGCGGACCTTTTGCGCCAACATATTGGCGGCGGAGATGCCCGTGGTGTACTGGAAGACGTAGAAATTGGCATACAGGTGGCCAAACTGCGCCCACGTGATGCCGTCGCGTTCGCGATCCACCGCCACATCGGGGCCATACGCCTCGGTCAGCAGATCTGCCATCAGGTTGTTGAGCACCTCGGCGCTCGTGCTCTGGCCACGTTCGGCGCGCTCGTGCATCGTCAATTCGAAGCGGGCCAGCGTCGGCATGACGAAGAAGTAGCGGTGGAAGTTGCGCATGGCCTCATCGATGACGGCAAGCTGGAAGGCCGGGTCGGGGTTCGCCTCGAAGAGATACGCGCGCACCATCGCCTGATGGAAGTTCGACGCGACCTCGGCCACGAAGAGCGAGTAGTCGCAATAGGCCAGTGGCTGCGTGCGCCATGTGCTGTACGAGTGCATCGAATGCCCCAACTCGTGCGCCAGCGTGCTCATGTTATAGATCGTGTCGTCGTAGCTCATCAAGAGGAAGGGGTGGGTGCCGGGGAAGCCGCTGGAAAAGGCCCCCGCCGTCTTGCCCTGATTCACCGCGCGGTCCACCCAGCGGTCTTGCAAGGTGCCCTGGCGTAGCGTCGCCACGTAGTCGTCGCCCAGCGGTGCCAGCCCCGCGCTGATCCATTCGATTGATTGCTCATAGGGGATGGCGGGCGCGTTGGTCGCCAGCGGCGCATGCACGTCGTAGCTGCGGATCTTGTCTACGCTCAGCACGCGCTTCAACACGCCCCAGTAACGATGCCAGATCGGCAGGTTGCGCTGATAGGTTTCGATGGTGTTGCGGAACACTTCGACGGGGATGTTGTTCTCGAAGAGCGCGGCTTCGAGCGAAGAGGGATAGTTGCGCGCGCGAGCAAAGAAGACATCGCGCTTCACCGCACCGGTCAGGTTGCTGGCGAAGGTGTTTTGCAGCGCCAGATAGCCGTCTTGGTAGCTTTCCCAGGTAGTGCGGCGCTGCTCGCGGTCGGGGCTGGCCAGCAGCGTCTCCCAATTC
>JBBQSR010000089.1:0-10518 GCA_038234855.1 Ktedonobacterales bacterium
GTCCCTCCGCGCCCACCGTCGCTGTCCCATGTACGCTTTTCACTCCGCCCTCCCCTCCTCCCCGACCTCTTTATGCGCGCTTTCGCGTAACTCATCTCCGTAGTGTCCTGTATTGATAGTCCCATGTGTCGATCTCATCACCAGACTTACCAGAGCATTGACCCTCTCCCCTGGCGGTGCTACACTTGGGGGCAATGATTGGTCTGCGAAAAAGATTGGAAAACCCCGTCTTGTCACTTGTCCCGGTCGTCCCCCTCGGGCGTTGCGGGGCGCTCATCGGAAAGGAGCGTGGCGTCGCGTATGTCCCCTATTGACAACGCCACCAATGGTCACGTGACCAAAGAAGATTCCCCCTCTGCCGCCGTGCAGATGATCCAGACCCTCACCGAACGGGTCGTCACCAACATCAAGAAGGTCATCGTCGGCAAGGATGACACCGTGCGGCTGACGCTCATCGCCGTCATCAGCCAGGGGCACATCCTCATCGAGGACGTCCCCGGTGTCGGCAAGACCGTGCTGACTAAGGCCATCGCGCGGTCCATCGGCTGCACCTTTAAGCGCGTGCAGTTCACCCCCGACCTGCTGCCGAGCGATGTCACGGGCGTTTCGATCTACAATCAAAAGACGGGCAATTTCGAGTATCGCCCCGGCCCCGTCTTCAGCCAGTTCGTGCTGGCCGACGAGATCAACCGCGCCACGCCCAAAACGCAATCATCCCTGCTCGAAGCCATGGAGGAAGGCCAGGTCACGGTCGATGGCACCACCTATCGGCTGCCCTCGCCCTTCATCGTCATGGCGACGCAAAACCCTATCGAATACGAGGGTACCTTTCCCCTGCCCGAAGCGCAACTCGACCGCTTCATGATGAACATCAGCATCGGCTATCCCCAGCCAGCGGACGAGGTCAACATCCTCGGGCGGCAGCAATTCAGCCACCCCATCGACTCGCTCGAGCAGGTCATCTCGGCGGCGGAGTTGCAGCAGATGCAGACCGCCGTGCATGAGATCGTGGTCAAGCGCGAGATCGCCCAGTATATCGTCGATATCGTCACGGCCACGCGCAACCATCCGAACGCCTACCTGGGGGCCAGCCCGCGCGGTTCGCTGGCGCTCTTTCGCACGTCGCAGGTGTTGGCCGCCATGCGCGGGCGCAACTATGTGCGGCCCGACGATGTGAAGCTGCTGGTGTCGCCGACGCTCAGCCACCGCATCATCGTCTCACCGGCTGCCCGCCAAAAACGCGTCACGGCGGCGAGCATCCTCGAAGAAGTGATGACGCAGGTGGCCTCGCCGGATACCCCGGCGAATTTCCGGCGGTGATGTATGCGACCCTGGCACATGATCATCGTGCTCACGCTCATCGGCCTGGCCGCCATCGGCTCAGGCTGGCACCCGATGTACCTGATCTTTTGGGTGCTGCTGGTCAGCTTCATCGGTTCGGGCATCCTCTCGTATTGGGGGAGCAACGGGCTGGCCTTCGCGCGCACGCTGCCCGGTGGCCGCGCCGAGATGGGCGAACTGCTGGAAGAGCGGCTGCGGCTGGAAAACCGTTCGCGGCTGCCCAAGCTGTGGGTGCAGGTGACGGATAGCTCGACGCTGCCCGGCCACCATGGCGGCTACGTCGCCAGCATCGGCGGACGCAAGCGCATCGACTGGCGCGTGCGCACGCGCTGCACCCGTCGCGGGCGCTTTTACCTCGGCCCCGTCAGCGCGACCATCGGCGATCCGTTGGGCATCTTTACGCGCACCATTCCGCTGGCCAGCCAGCGCGAATTGCTGGTGCTGCCGCAGACCCTACCCATCGCGTCATTCAACCTGTTTCCGGGCGCGATGCCAGGGCGTGGGCGCGGCTCGCAGCGGTCGCTGCAAACCACCACCAACGCCGTCACGGTGCGCCAATACGTCCCTGGCGATGCCCTCTCGCGCATCCACTGGCCCACCAGCGCGCGGCTGTCGCAGATGATGGTGAAAGAATATGATCTGGACCCCACCATCGACGTCTGGCTGGTGCTGGATCTGGATGAACGCGTCCAGGCGGGCGAGGGCGATGAGTCGACCGAGGAATATGGCGTCACCATCGCCGCGACCCTCGCCAGCTATTTCCTCGGCAACGACCTGTCGCTGGGCTTGATCATCAATGATGGCCATGACTCGCTGCTGCCGCTGGATCGCGGCACGCGCCAGCTTGACCGCGCGCTGGAGGCGCTGGCGGTGACGCACGCCGACACCACCACCCCCCTCGTTGAATTGCTGACCCTGCACGAAACCAAGCTGATGCGCAACAGCGCTGTCATCATCATCACCCCGTCGTGGGAGGTCACGTGGGGCATCGGACTGCGCCAGCTCGAACGGCGCGGCGTGCATGCCAGCGTCATCGCCCTGGATGGTGCCAGCTTTGGCGGCGACCATTCCCAGGATGAAGTGCGCGACTTTCTGGTGAGCATCGGCGTGCAGAGCCTGCCCATTCACCAGGGAACGCCGCTGCTCGCCTCGCTCGAAGCTGGCTCGGAACGCTAGAAGGAAACACTGCTATGGCAATGGCACAGGCCCCCACTGATGGCGAGCAACGCCGCTTGCCCTTCCCCCTCGCGCCGCAAGAGGGCTGGTCGACGGTCATCATCGCGGCCATCCTCGTGCTGCTCACCGTTGGCTGCGTACAAAACCTGAACTGGACGCCGAACTCGGGCATCCTCACGGGCACGACCCTGATGGGCATGTTGCTGGGCTTCGCCCTGGCGAAACAGCGCGTGTTGCCACAATGGCTGGCCGACATCCCCGCGCTGGGCCTCGGTATCCTCTTCGCCTTTTGGCAGACGGCGGGGGCCGACACGAACGGCAACGTGCGCCTGTTGTGGAGCCACCTCAAGGCGTGGATCACCGGCACGCGCGACGGGCAGGCGAGCACCGATGATGTGATCTTCTTGCTCTTTTTGGCCATCCTCACCATGCTGCTCGGCTACGTCAGCATGTGGCTGATCTTCCGTTCGCGCAGCCCCTGGCTGGCGGCGGCGGCAAACGCGGTGGTGCTGCTCATCAACTTGAACTATGCGACCGATGACAAGATCGTCTACGCCGTCTTCTTCCTGCTGATAGCCCTGCTGCTAGTCGTGCGCTTCAACTTCGTGGAACGGCTGCGCCTGTGGAAGCGCAAGGGGCTGCGCTATCCGCCCGAGTTGGGGTGGGATGTCATGCAAGCGGGCATCATCTTCATCGTGGTCGTGTTGATCATCGGTGCGACGCTGCCCACCCACATCGCCAACGCGAATGTCCAGAACCTGTGGAATGGTCCGAAATCGCCGTGGGCTGGCGTACAAAATGGCTTCAACCGCCTCTTCCACGTCACGGCCAACACGGGCCAGAGCCAGGTCGCCTTTGGCAAGAGTCTGCGCATCTCGGGCAATGTGAATCTGCCCAACACGGTCGTCTTTACCTACACCACCGACGATGTCAACGGCACGTATGTCCAGGCCCTCACCTATGACAACTTCGATAAGTATCAGTGGAGCCTGACGACGACACCCGCCGCCCAACTGCTGCCACTGCCCGCCAACGAGACGTATGGGGGCGAAAGCGTGGCGGTGACGCCAATCTTCAGCACCATCCACGCGGTCAGCCCATGGGGGGGCGACAAGAACTATCTCTTTGGCCTGGGCGAACCGTCCCTCTTTTCGCGTGACGCCCTGTTACGCACCGACGGCATCCTGCTGAGCGATGGGGACCGCTACGGTTCGTACACCGAGTGGCTCGCTAAATATGCCGTTCGCGCCAACGAATCGTACACCGAGCAGGGGTTGATCTCGAACGCGACGGTGGATCAACTGCGTCACGTCGCCATGCCAGCGGCGGCGAAGCCAGGGGCCTACCCCACCGACCTCCTCGACCGCTATACCCAGTTACCGCCCGAGCTGAGCGACCCCGCCAGCACCCCCGCGCTCTATGCCGCCAAGACGACAGGGGGCAAGACCACCATGTATGATAAGATTCTGGCGATCATCGCCTCCTTCACGACGTTTCGCTATTCACAAACCAACAAGGATGTCCCCAATGACACCGATGCGGTGTCGTTCTTCCTGCAAGAGCGCCAGGGTTTTTGCACCTGGTTCGCCACGGCGTTGGCGGTGATGCTGCGCGAATTGAACATCCCCTCGCGGGTAGTTGAGGGCTTTACCAATGGCAAATATGACCAAAAGCAGCAGGTCTATGTGACGCGCGGCACTGATCTGCACATGTGGACGCAAGCGTACTTCCCCGGCTATGGGTGGATCAATTTCGAGCCGTCGGTCGGCTTCTCGCAGTTCGTCCGACCCACAAAGAGCAGCCAGCCACCTGGCCAGACGCCGCCCCCCACGACGCGGCCCGCAAATCCCACGAAGCCCATAAAAGACCCTGGCGCGGGCGATACCCCGGTGAAGCCTCCCGTCGGCATCACCACATCAGGGAAGGGCAACGGCGTCAGCGGGGTCATCACCCTGTCGCTCAGCACCCTCTTGGCGCTGATATTGCTGGCGTTGCTGGCCGTCGCGGTGTGGTGGCGCTTGCTCTTCCGCAAGCTCTCGCCCATCAGCCAGGTCTTTGGCCGCATGGCGACGCTGGGGCGCATCGCGGGCGTGCCCCCCGCCCCAGCCCAGACCGCGTCGGAATATGGCGCGACGCTGGCGGCGCGCTTCCCCGACCAGCAGCCCGAGATCGAGGCCATCACCGAACTCTATGTGCGCGAACGCTGGGCACCGGACGCCCCCGAGCCGACGACCCTCACCGAACGCTGGCAGCAGGTGCGCGATGGCCTGGTACGCCGCATCGGGGCCTCGCTGCCAGCGCGGGTGCGCCGCCGGAACCGGTAACGTCGCCTGTCGTGTGGCGGAGCGCGACGGGGAGCGCGAAACCCGCCGTTCGCTGGCGAAGATACGCCAGGTGTGGTCGCGGGTAGCGCTGTGTCGCCACCCGCGATGATACCCTCACGGAGCGCTGTCGCGCTTGGTGGCGCATTGTACTTTCACCCCTCTCCATCAGCAGATGGGGAGGGGGCCGGGGCCGGTGACACCCCGCTACCGCTTCACGCCGCGAATATACCGCACGGTGACTGTGCCCGTCACCGCGTAGACGATGAAGAGGACGAAGAGCAGGGTATAGCCCAAGGTTGGTTGCCCGCTGATGGCGAAGATGCCCCCCAGGCTAAAGGCCGTGATGACGAACGCGCCGATGATGTATGACAACACCTGTGGCAGCGTCAGGGCGATGTTCCAGATGCCCATGTCGCGCGCGTAGTTGTCTTCATTGGGCAGCACGTCCGTCACCAGCGCCCAGTCGACGCTGACATACGCGCCATAGCCCAGGCCAAAGATAGCGGCATTGATGAATGTGACCTGCACGCCCAGGCTCGGCAACACGATGGGCGACAGCAGGAAGATGATCCCCACACCGCCATGAAGGCCCCCGAGAGGTACACCATGCGCTTGCGCCCATAGCGGTCCGAGAGCGTCCCGGCGAAGGCCGTGCTGACGGCGGCCATGACGATGACGATGTCGATGAAGATGCCAGCGGCATCCTCGGCCTTGGGCGCGTTGGCGACGCCATTGAAGGTGACGTATTTCAGATACAGTTGCAGGAACGAGAGCACCGTATAAATGCCCATCGTCACGAATGCGCGCGTCACCAGCACCCAAGCGAAGTCGCTGTGCTGGCGCGGGCGAAAGTCGAAGGCCTTCGCCACGCCCAGCGAGCCGACCACGACCGCCGGGAGGATCAGCACATTCTGGGCGATCTCGCCGTTCAGGTCCACCCGCAGTAGCGCCATGACGCCGATGGTCCCCGCGATGGCGGCCCCGATGGCGACGAGCGTCACGGCGACATCGCGCACCATATTGCGCCCCAGGGCGATCCCCGCCGCCGAAGGCATGTCGTTGCGCTCACTCAGGGGCCGTTCCTGCACGGTGAGGACGGTCAGCAGCGCCAGCGCCAGAATGAACGCGGCGGTGAAGCCATAGGCAAACACGAGCGTGTTGTTATATTGCCCGATGGTTTGCGCGCCGTCGATGACCTGCTGGGCGTTCACCCCAAAGACGATCCCTGGCAGCGTCGCGCCAAGGATGGTGCCGATCATTTGCCCCAGTCCCATATAGCCCGAGGCTTTTCCGCGTTGCGACTCGGGTACCAGATCGGGCAGCAGCGCGTGGAAGGGAGCGGCGGCGGCGTTATTGGCGAGCTGCGTGACGACCAAGCCGACGATGAGGACGGCGATGTTGGGCGCAAAGGCCATCATCCCGATGCCGACGATATTCACCAGCGTGCCGCCGATGATATACGGTTTGCGGCGACCCCAGCCCAGGCGCGTGCGGTCGCTGAGGTAGCCAAACAACGGATTCGCGATGAGCGCGGTCAGGAGGCCCGGCCCCACCACCAGCGCCAGCGTCCCCGGCGCGGCGTCGCGCACATAGTTTGCCAGCGCCGCGCCTGACAGTCCGGCGGGTGATGCTGAAAGAGCAACACCCGCACCTGCGATGGCAAGATGATGAGGGGGATCGCCGCCCAATGAAAGTTTGTGGCGATCCAAAAGAGCGAGAGTTGGAAGAGTCCCCAGGTGGAACGCTGCGGCGGCGTCTTGCTCGCGCTCGCGGCGAGCAGTTCGCCTGGCACGTCGGTGGTGGCCATGTGTCGCACCTCACATTCGTCGATGAATCGTGAAAATCCCTGCGCAACGGCTGAGTGTCTGGTCAAGTATAAGCTATTCTGTCAACTGGGGAACCGGGTGGCGCGACCACGCGGCCATGACCTTTTCCTCTTGTCATGGCCGCCCCCGCATGGTACACTGCCAGCAAACTCTATGGCGACGGCGGAAGGAGGGCTGCGATGCACACGATGGCACCAACCGCGCCCGTAACCCTTTCCCTCGTCATCCCCACCTATAACGAAGCGGATCGCTTGCCCTCCGCGCTGGCGCGCATCCGCGCCTTCCTGGGGGCGCAGGGCTGGCTAGCCACCACCGAGATCATCATCGCGGATGATGGCAGCAGCGACGGCACGGGCGCGCTGGCGACCCGCGCGGGGCACGACTGGCCGCATCTGGTGACGCTGTTGCTGCCCCACGCGGGCAAGGGTGCGGCGGTGCGCCAGGGCATGTTGACCGCGCGGGGCGACTTCGTCTGCTTTTGCGATGTCGATTTGTCGATGCCCATTGAGCAGATCGTGCGTTTCTTGCCGCCGCTGGCCCCCGAGGCCGAGATCGTCATCGCCTCGCGCGAGGCCCCCGGCGCGCGCCGCTACGGCGAACCGGGCTATCGGCATGTGATGGGCCGCGTCTTCAACGCGCTGGTGCGGTTGTGGGTCATTCGTGGCATCGCCGATACCCAGTGCGGCTTCAAACGCTTCACCCGCACGGCGGCGCGGGACCTGTGCGCGCGTCAGCGATTGCCTGGCTTCAGCTTCGACGTCGAGTTGCTGGCGCTGGCGCGGGCGCGTGGCTATTGCATCGCTGAGATCCCCATCGATTGGTACCACGAGCGCCATAGCCGGGTGCGCCCGCTGCGTGATACGATCATGATGGTGCGCGACATCTGGCAGGTGCGCCAGCGCATGCGGCGTGACCCGCGCATAGCGGTGAAGCCTGCACCGCATGGGGACGACGCGAATACGAACGCCACCGAATCCCACGAAGATCACGAAAAAACGTTCGTGAGCGCGGAATGAGCGAGCAGAAACACAGCGAGCGATGAGCTTTTCGACCGAAGACACCATTGTGGCGATTGCGACCCCGCCTGGTCAGGGCGGGGTGGGCATCGTGCGGCTCAGCGGCCCCCTGGCCTGGCAGATCGCCCAGCGCCTCTTTCGCCGCCGCAGCGGGGGCGCGTTGCGCCCACAATATCTGTATTATGGCGACATCGTTGCCCCAGCAACCAGTGAAACGGCTGTGGCGGAGACCCTGGATGACGGCATGCTGGCGTGCATGCGCGCGCCCCATAGCTACACGGGCGACGACGTGGCGGAGATCAACGCGCACGGGTCGCCGTTGATCCTGGGGCGCATCGTCGGGGCGGCGCTGGCGCTGGGGGCACGCGCCGCCGAGCCGGGCGAGATGACCCTGCGCGCCTTCCTGCATGGCCGGATGGATCTGGCCCAGGCCGAGGCGGTCGCCGACCTGATCAGCGCCAATTCGGATGCCGCCGCGCGTCAGGCGCGCGACCACCTGGCGGGCCATCTCTCCGCGCGGGTGCGGGTGGCGCGCGACGCCGTACTGCGTGCCCTGGCCCCCATCGACGCCAGCATCGACTTCCCCGAGGATGAGGTGCCGACCCCCGAGCGGGCATCACTCGTCGCCGCCATCGCGACCGCCCAGACGGACATCGCGGAGCTGCTGGCGGGGGCCGAACGGGGGCGCATCACGCGCGAGGGGGTGCGCTGCGTCATCGTCGGGCGGCCCAATGTCGGCAAGTCGAGCCTGCTCAACGCGCTGCTGCGGATGGACCGCGCCATCGTCACACCCATCGCGGGCACCACGCGCGACACCATCGAGGAATCCGCCCTGCTGGGCGGTGTGGCGTTTCACCTGATCGACACGGCGGGCATCGCGGCGACCGACGACCCCATCGAGCACATCGGCATCGCCCGCAGCCGCGCCGCCATCGCGGAGGCCGACCTAGCCCTGCTCGTGCTCGACCGCTCCGTGCCGCTGACCGCCGCCGACCGTGACATCACGCGCGAGATGCGCGACGGCGGCTTTGGCAGCGGGCGAGGACTCATCGTTGCCCTGAGCAAGAGCGACCTGCCAGCGGCGTGGGGGCACGATGAATTGGCCGAGATGCTCGCCAGCGCGGGCATCGACGGGCAGCCCAGCGCCGACCCCACCTGCGCACCAGGCACGGCGATCTCGACCCTGACGGGGGATGGCCTAGCCGCGCTAGAGTCCGCCATGCTGGCGACGGCGCTGGGGGGGGCCGCGACGGAGGGCGCGGCGCTGGTGGCGCGGGCGCGTCACCGCGACGCCCTGCGCGTGGCTGGCGAGGCGCTGGCCGCCGCGCAAGCTACCCTGCGCGATCAGTTCCCGCTGGACCTCGTCGCGGAGGATCTGCGCGATGCCCTGCACGCGCTGGGCCTCATCACGGGCGAGACCATCACCGAGGATCTGCTCAGCAGCATCTTCAGCGAATTTTGCATCGGCAAATGACGCATCGCAGGCCCAGACGTGGGCCTGCACCAGTCACGTCGCCATCCGGCACAGGAGGTCGAGTATGTTCACTGGCATCGTCGAAGAGATGGGCACGCTCAGCGAGAGCGCCGAGCGCGAGGGGCGGCGCGAACTGACCTTCACCGCCAGCTTGGCGCTGGCGGGCACGCGGTTGGGCGACAGCATCGCGGTGAATGGCGTCTGCCTGACGGCCATCGCCCTGACGCCCACCACCTTCACCGTCGAGATTCAGCCCGAGACGCAGCGCCGCACCAACCTGGGCGATCTGCACCCCGGCGACCGGGTGAATCTGGAACGCCCCCTCGCGGCGGATGGGCGCTTCGGCGGGCATATCGTGCAGGGGCACATCGACGGCACCGGCACCCTGCGCGCTCTGACGCCGGATGGTCCCGCTGTCGTCGTCACCGTCGAGGTCGCGCCCGCCCTGCTGCGCTACATCGTTCCCCAGGGCTTCATCGCCGTAGATGGCACCAGCCTGACGGTCGTGGATGTCGACCGCGCGGCCAACACCTTCACCCTCGCGCTCATCACGCACACCCAGGCCGCTATCACGCTGCCGACGCTGGGGCTGGGCAGCCGCGTCAACATCGAGGTCGATGTGGTGGCGAAGTATATCGAATCGCTGGTGAGGTCATAATGGGCAGCAAAATGGCTTAAATGCTCATCTCTTGACATACGATCTGCTTTGTTGTATCCTTGCAAAGCGTCAAGATTCGACATATTTTAGGAGATCGGTATGACCAAGAAGAAGCAGCCACAGTGGGATATCTATACCCTTCATGATTCATTTGAGCGCACCTTGCTTGCCAAAAATCTTTCTCATCACACCATTGGTTCATATCTCCAATCATTAAAACTCTTTGCCCAGTTCTTAGAACAAAACACGCATAGCCTCTTCATTGACCATATTCAATCAATACATGTCAGAGCATTTATTGCTGAGTGTTTGTCCCTTCATTCTCCCGCGACAGCGCAAAACCGCTATGTTGGCTTAAAAGCTTTTTTTAGATGGTGTGTTGAAGAAGAGTTGCTACCATCTTCGCCGATGCTGACCACGGCATTACCCAAAGGTGAGGAAAAGCTCCGCCGCATTCTCAGCGATGATGAATTGAAATCGCTCTTTAAAACCTGTGCTACAAAGTCTTTCGTTGATCAACGCGATTTGGCTATCATGCGCCTCTTTCTCGATTCTGGCATGCGCCTTAATGAGTTGAGAATGATCAAACTTGAAGATTTGCAGATGAAAAACTTTTGCGTGATAGTGCGGGGTAAAGGTGCCAAATGGCGCTATTGCGTCTTTGGGGCTAAGACCGCCCAGACACTCGATCGTTATCTACGCA
>JBBQSR010000090.1:0-10464 GCA_038234855.1 Ktedonobacterales bacterium
GAAGCCGCCCGCACCATCTTCGGCCAATATACGGATATGAGCCAAATGCGGATCGTGCAGCGCAAGGGCGGCGTCATCCCCGTTGGCAATGCCCTGCGCCGTGTCTACCGCGACGATGCCGGGGGGCGCGTGCTGCTGCTGGGCGACGCCGCTGGGCTGTGCGGCGCGGCGACGGGCGGCGGCATCTATCCCGCGCTGGTGGCCGGGCGGCTGGCCGCCGGGGCCGTCGCCAACACCGTGCTGAATGGCTCGCCCCGCGCCATCCCCATCTATCTGCGCGACCTGCCGCGCACCAGCGGCCTAGGCGACTATCTGCGCATCGAGGGCTGGCTGCGCCGCGCCATGGATCGCACCGCGTCGGATGCCGACCTGGCCGCCTTTTACGGCGTCTTCACGGCGGCGAAGGGCGAGGCCCTGCTGCGTCGCATCCTCTTCGAGACGCCTATCGTCAGCATGAACACCGAGGTCTTTGGTCTGGTGCGCCGCCTCTTCACCCAAGGCTCGTTCTATGGCGCGGCGTTGCAAGCCCTCTGGCAGCGCATCACCACATTTCGTGCCCCGCAAACCGCTGATCAGCCGCTCTTGCCCGCCAGCGGTGCCAACGCGAACCCGCACCCCCATTTCTGAGGGATGGGTGAGGATGGTGGTCACAAACGGCGAAAATGGATGTCTAACCTGATGTATGCCGATGTACGGCATGCGTTTGCGCTGAAAGGAACCGACATTCCATGCCAACCATCGTCATCACCTATCCGCAGGGGGCCATTCCTGCACAGCAGCAGCAGCCCCTGTTGGCCGCTGCCACCGCCGCGCTCGTGCGCTGGGAAGGCTTACGCGATCTTGCCGATCCGCAGGGCGGCGCGACCGTGTGGACCTATTTGCACCCCGTTGCCGACGGGCTGCATGCCGTCAACGGCGCAATCGTGGGAGCGGGGCCACAGGCGCGCTTCCTGGTGGAGGTAACGGTGCCAACCGGCATCGTCACCGGCGACCGCAAAGCTGGCCTGATCGCGGAATTGACGCGAGCGGTGTTGACCGCTGCCGACGCCGCGTCGGACCCGCGCCAAGCAGCGCGCGTCTATTGCCTCATCCATGAGGTCGCGGATGGTAACTGGGGGTACGCGGGGCAGAGCGTGCCCTTGCGTGCGATGCTGGCGGCGGCGGGCGTCACCCCAGAGAGCGCGCGTTACGCGGAAGTGCCCGCCAACCTGCGCTGAAATCGCTGGCGAGGGCCGTCTCTAGCGGGGCGACCCTCGTGCCGAGAAAAAAGGTCGTGCTATGCAACCTTTACCCACCGCCGCCGAAGTGGAAGCCATCGCCATTGTGGTCGCCGACGCGCAGGGGGGCGATGCTGCGGCACTCGAAGCGGTGGTACACTTTTGCCAGCGACCCGTCTATAATCTGGCGCTGCGGATGTTGTGGAATCCGGCTGACGCGGAGGATGCTACCCAAGAGATCCTCGTGAAGATCGTGACGCACATGAGCCAGTTTCGCGGCGCGAGTCGCTTCACTACGTGGATGTATCGCATCGCCACGAATCACCTGCTGACCTTGCGCCAGCAGCGCGCGGAACGGCCCGACATGACCTTCGCCGCCTTACGCGCATTGCGCGGCGAAGCTCTGGACCCGAGCGTTCCCGACACCACCGACGAAGCCGCACGGATAGCGGAGATCACGCGGCAGTGTACCACTGGCATGCTGTTGCGGTTAGACCGCGAAGGGCGCATCGCCTACATCCTGGGCGAGCTCTTCGAAGTGCCAAGCGACCTCGGGGCGGAGATCATGGCCACAACGTCCGCCACCTTTCGCAAGCGGTTGTCGCGGGCACGGCTGCGGTTGCGCGCCTATATGGCCGACCACTGCGGGCTGCTCAATCCCGCGCTCACCTGCGCCTGTGGCGGGGGCACCTGTGACGCTGCCGCCACCGTTGGTGAAGCGGACGTCGAACGTGCGGTGAGCGAGTGGCCGCAGATCCATCGCATGGCGACCATCTTTCGTCGACATCCCCAGGTGCCACCGCCCCCCACCCTCATCGGGGCACTACAGGACTTCTTTGTGCATAGCGGGCTGCGATTTTGGGAAGAGTAAAGACAGTGTGCCCAGATGATGCATGAAGCTAGCCGCGTAGAACAACGTATTTTCCGGCTTGGCCCCTGTAGATGAGTCAGCTACTAGCGCATCGCGAAGGGCGAGGTGAGCGGCGGCACGTCCTCGGCGGCGACGACCTCGATCAATCCCTTTTGCCAGAGGCCGCGCAGGGCCTTCATGGCGAGCAATTCGCCGTGGCGTGCGTGCGCCACCACCTCGCGGACCAGGTGGTATTGGTCGACCAGGGCCAGGGCATCGAGTTCCGACATGGTGTATTCTTTGCCTGGCAGGTGGTCGGCGAAGCTTTGGGGGCGGCGCAGATAGGACGAGGGGGTCAGGTTCGCCGCGACATCGCTCGCCTCGTCACCAAGGCGATTGGCTTCCAGGATCAAGTCGTCGGCCTTGCCGTGCATCGTGCGCTCACCCAGGTCTAGCCCGCGAAAGAAGGCGAAGGGCGCGCTGGTCCAGCCATTGATGCTAAAGACCGCCTCGCGCCCCGTCAGCGCCCCCGCGATGGCATGTACCACCTGCCCGCCGGCGAAGGCGATGATGCCCGTCGCCAGGCCATTACGCGCCAACAGTGTCCCGGTGTAGCCCCCCAGGTCGGCCATTCGCAGCAACGCCTCAGGCGGGAACTCGGTGAAGGTGCCGTGCATCGAGGGTCGCAGCGTGCCCGCCAGCGCCTCGCGTAGCCCCGTGCTGCGTCGCAACGTTGCCAGATACGCCGCGATGGTCCGCCCCACGTTGGTGAAGTCATCGGGCGCGGCGATGGTGAGCGTCTCGGCGGGCAAGCTGAAAAGCGGCGTATCGGTCGGGGTGCTGCTCGTCCCGCTGAAACAGAGGATAGGCACCGGCAGCGGCGGGCGCTCCATCAGCAGATGCCAAAAGGGCCGCTCGCGGAGGGTGGCGTCAGGCAGCAGGGCCATCACGTCCAGCAGCACCAGGCCGATGGGCGCGTGCGTGCTGGCGGTCGCCTCGAAGGTGGCCGCGTCGCGCATGACCACGCAGCGCACCCCTGGCTCTAGCGTGCGCCGCAAGATCGTCGCGACGATCTGGCTTGGTTCGACGACGATGACAGCAAGCTGCTCCACGGCTGACTCCCTTCCGCGCGACGGGCGCGCCTCATCCATAACGTCTTATCATCTCGCGTGCCAAAAATGAGGGCGGGTGACGAACGCCGCTCGTCCTATGAATCTCGCAACCTGAAACGGTTGAGGTGTATGCCACGTGCTCTTGATGCGCTGCATCGCCAGGGATATCCCCGGCGTGCCGCACGAATCCCATCCGTAAGGAGTTACGATGACGATGCAAATCATGCAAGCACGCGCGCGAGTGGTCGCGGCGGCGGCGGTGGTCGTCTTGGGCCTGAGTCTGGTCCTGAGCGGCTGCGGTCGCCACACCACCAATGATGGCACGAACGCGGGCAGTCAGCCCAGTACCACCACCACTAGCCAGACGGGGGGTACCAGTGGCGTATCCCTGACGGACCTGCAAAACCTGGGAAGCTCCGTCGCGGGCGACCTGAGCAGCCTGAGCACCGATGATGCCGCCGCCAACGCCGACCAATCCAACCAGGACCAAGAGGTGCAACCATGAAGTTCTCGCGCCATTTCGCCTGGGCTGGGCTGGCACTCATCTCCGCGCTCGCGTTTTCCTTGGTGCTGGGGCACCCCGCCAGCGCGCAGGGGCTGCGACAGCCCCAGGCGACCGGCACCCCGCGCACCGCCTGTGGCAAAGATGTCAAATGCGTGCAGAGCGCGGGCGATGCCCTCATTGTCAAGCGTGTCGCGTCGCTGCAAGCCTTCATCACCCGCATCAACGCGCACCAACGGTTGACTGCTGACCAAAAGACCGCGCTCGTCGGCGACGCGCAGACCAACATCACCAATCTGCAAAACTGGCAACACAAGCTCGATGGTGAAACCACCATCGATGCCGCCCGCAGCGATGTCAGGGGCATCTTCACCCAGTTCCGCATCTACGCGGTGGTGCTGCCGCGCGACGAGGGCGAGGCGTATCTGGATGCCCTCGCGACCGTCCAGGGTAAATTCGCCAGCAACGAAGACAAGATCAATCAAGCCATTCAGGCTGCCGCTGCCAAGGGCATCAACGTGACGCAAGAGCAGGGGCAATTCAGCGACCTGCAAGCGAAGGTCACGGATGCCAACACGCAGATCGGCAACGCGCGGGCCCTCATCCCCAGCCTGACGCCTGCGAACTATCCGGGGACCACCGCGACGCTGGTGCAGTATCGCGCTGGCATGAAGGCCGCGCGGGTCGACTTGACCGCCGCCGGCCAAGATCTGAAAAACATCATCGCGGAACTGAAGGCTGCGGGTGTCACAGGTGGCACGCCCACCGTCGTGGCGACCCCCTAGCGCATTTTCGGGCATTTTTCCAACCGCCGACACCCTTGCTGCATCGATCAGCAGGGGTGTCGGTTTGCATGAAGCGATAGCGTGATCGCTTGTTCATGTCTAGAGCATTTTTTTTCCGAAGGAGTGATCAGGCGTGTAACGCGATCCCGACACCCTCGCCGCAGCGTTCTGGCGCGGTAGAGGGGGCTGACGCGCCGCGTAGCCCGCGACCGAGTGGGCGTTGCCCCTATGGAACAGACCTTACAGGAGGTTTTAACCGCCAGCCCGCGCTAGAGCAACGAACGTTGCTCTAGCGGAATAGTCCATTCGACGATAGCGCAATCATCCTCCCGTGGGGTACGGTGTAGCCAGAAGACGATGAACCAATGTGAACCGTATCAGGCAAAGGGGATGAGCGATGCAACCACAGCAACCCACCGATGGCTATGTCTTGGCGCTGGATGTCGGCAGTTCCTCGACGCGGGCGCTGCTTTTCGACGCGCGGGGCGACGCGGTCCCCGATGTGCGCGTGCAGCGGAGCTATGGCGCTGGCGGCGACGCGACCAACGCGCCCGATGCCGACGCCGTGGTGGACCTCACCTGCGCGGCCATCGATGAGGTGCTGCGGCTGGCGGGCGACCGCGCCACGCAGATCCGCGCCGTGGCGACCGATACCTTTTGGCACAGTCTGGTCGCCGTCGACGCGGCGGACCGTGCCATCACCCCCGTCTATACCTGGGCGGATCGCCATTCGCAAGGCGCGGTGGCGCACCTGCGCGGCGAATTGGATGCCGAGGCGCTGCACCAGCGAACGGGCGCGCCCCTGCACACGAGCTATTGGCCCGCCAAGCTGCGCTGGCTACGCGACGAGCAGCCGGAGGTCTTCGCTCGCGCGGCCCAGTTCATCTCGCTGGGGGAATACCTGCATCGTCAGATCTTGGGGCAGTCGCGGTGCGGGCTGAGCATGGCCTCGGGGACGGGGCTGCTCGACACCGCCGCCCGCGCATGGGCTGGCGACCTCTGCGCCCTGGTGGGGGTGCGCCCCGAGCAATTGCCCCCCCTCGCGGATGTTGGGGACGGCGTGCGCGGCCTGCGCGCTGAATATGCCGCGCGCTGGCCCGCGCTGGCGGGGGCGAAGTGGTACCCCGCGCTGGGCGATGGCGCGGCGGCCAACGTCGGCTCGGGTTGCCTCGACGCCGCGCATGTCGCGCTCTCGGTCGGCACCAGCAGCGCCCTCCGCGTCGTTCGCCCGCTGGCGGCGACCGGCACTGGCACGGGGGGGGGAAGTCCCCTGCCAGCGGGCGTGTGGCGCTATCTGCTGGACCGCGACCGTGCGGTCGTCGGTGGCGCGCTCAGCGAGGGCGGCAACCTCGCCGCATGGCTGCGGACGACGCTGGGCCTGGCGGATCTCGCCGCAGCGGAGGCCCAGGCCGCGCGGCTGCCACCCGATGGGCACGGGCTGACCGTGCTGCCCTTCATCGCTGGGGAGCGCAGCCCAGGCTGGCATGCCGACGCCACCCTGACCATCAGCGGCATCACCACGCGCACCACGGCGGGTGAACTGCTGCGCGCGGTGCTAGAGGCGCTGGCCTATCAGCTCGCGACGGTCGCTGCTCAGGTGCGGACGACCTTGCCCGCCGAGCCAACCCAGATCGTCGGCAGCGGCGGCGGGCTGACGCAGTCGCCGTTGCTGCAACACATCTTGGCTGATACATTGGGCATGCCGCTTGCGCTCTCGGGGGAAGGTGAAGCATCCGCGCGGGGGAGCGCCCTACTGGCATTGGCCGCCGAGGGTCTGCTGCCCGATGTCGCCGCGCTGCCGCCGAATGTCGGCGCGGTCATCGCCCCCGATGCCGCCGCCAGCGCCATCTATCGGGGTGCTCAGGCCCGGCAAAACGCGCTCTATCAACGGTTCTGGGGCTGAAAGTGGGGGATGGCGATCCTATGGCGCGCGGCCACACCCACAAAGCGGTGCGTGCAGACGTTCATCCTACAGACGTGGCGAATGGCCCCTCTCGCTCGTGTGATCTGATAGAGGGATCGTTCTCACTGCCGTTCACCCCCTGATTTCATCAGTCAAACTGCGAGAAGATAGATGCAACTCAAACTAGCCGCACCCTTCCGCGAACGACGCGCCGCCGCCCCGATGGCCGCCCGCGACGTATGGAAGATCGTGGGCATCGTGGTGGCGGGCGCGCTGGCCATCTGGTTCGTCGCCAAAACGATTGATGTCTTGCTGGTCTTTTTCGCGGCCATTGTCTTCGCCGAGGCCATCCGTCCACTCGTCAGCTTGGGGATGCGGCGGCTGGCGTTGCCGCGCTGGGCGGCGACGGTGGTGGTCTATCTCGCGCTCTTCGCCGTGCTGGGGCTGTTGATCTGGATCGTCCTGACACCGCTCGTCAGCCAGGTGCAGACACTCATCAACAATTCCCCCGAACTGCTGAATCGCTGGAACCAGCAACTCGCCACGCTGCAAAAGAATCCGGCGGGGGCGGCGTTCCTCAGCTTCGTCACGCCCCAGGCGCAGTCCATCGGCTCCACGGCCATCAACGCGCTGTTGGGGGTGCCCTCCACCGCGTTTGGCATCCTCTTCAACGTCGTCTTCACCCTCTTTTTGGCGTTCTATTGGCTCAACGCGACGGACGGGCTGCGCGAATTCGCCGTCTCGCTCTTCCCCCTGCGGGCACGCTCCCTGCTCAATAGCATGTTCGACAAGATGGGCAGCCAGTTGGGCGTCTACATCCGCAGCGTCATCATCAACATGGTCGCCATCGGGACGATCACCAGCATCGCGTTGTGGGTGCTTGGCATCCCGTATCCACTGGTGCTGGGGGTCTTCGCGGCGTTGACCGAGGCCATCCCCCTGGTCGGCCCCTATATCGGTGGGCTGCCCGCGCTGTTGCTCGCCATCAGCATCTCGCCCTTCAAGGCGGTGTCGGTCATCATCGCCTATGTCGTGGTGCAGCAGTTCGAGAGCAACACGCTGGTGCCCGTCGTCCTGGGCCGCACGATGCAGATGAATCCGCTGGTGACGCTGCTGTCGGTGCTGATCGGCACGTCGCTCTATGGCATCGCGGGTGCGCTGCTGGCGGTGCCCGTGATGGCTATCGTGCAGATCGTCTTCCTGCGCTTGATCGTGCCCCTGCTGCGCGGCGAACTGCACCTGGACGACGAGGACCACGAGATCGAGGCGCTGCCCGCGACGCAGCCGTGATGAACAGTCGGGGACGGATGCGCGAGGGATGACGGAGGTTTCGTGCAGCTAAGAGGACGACGGACGGTTGAAACCGCCCGTCGTCCTCTTGCTAAATCGCTCATTACGACTCAGGCATCGCGCGGAAACGGCGCTCGCGCGAAACGTGATCCACCTCATAGTTTCCGCGTTCTCTGTGGCAATGTCGAGGCGAGCAGCGTATAGAATGGTATAAGTACAGCGTAGCGAGACGGCATTGGTTTTTTTGCGAGATGGAGGCGGGCTTATGCGGCATATGCAACGATGGCGGGTGGGGCTGAGCGGTCTGATGCTGGCGTGCGTGGCATCGCTGGCGGCGTGTGGCGGCTTTCCCTCGGCCAGCACGGCCACCACGCCACCCACGGCGGTGGTGTCGCCCACCCCGACCTTGCAGCCCAGCCCCACGCTGGTGCCGACCCCCGTCATCTCGGCGAACTGCCAAGACGCCCTCGGCCAGCGCGGGCGCATCCTGGACCGCAATGGCGTGGTGCTGGCCTATTCGGTCAAGGATAGCCATGCGCCGGATGGCTGGCGTCGCCATTATACCCTGCCCTCGTTGTCGCCGACCATCGGCTACTTCAGCCCGATCTATGGGGTGACGGGCATCGAATCGTTCTATAACCAGACCCTCAGCGGGCAGAGCGTGGCGGACTGCGGCGCGGATGTGTACCTCAGCATCGACTCGCGCATCCAGACGAAGCTGGATCAAGCGTTCGGCGGCGGTGTGGTGGCGGGTCTATGCCCGGCCAGTTCCGTGGGCAGCGTCATCGCCGAGGATCCGCGCAACGGGCAGATCCTGGGCATGCTGAGCCGCCCCTACTTCAACGCCGACACGTTGAATGACCCCACCCCGGCGGCGGATAACCCCAAAACCACGGTCGGCGCGGAATATTGGGCCAAGCTCGGCACCGATGGCAACGCGCCGCTGCTGAATCGCCCCTTGCAGGGCCTCTACCCGCCCGGCTCGTCCTTCAAGACGCTGACCCTCATCGCAGGTCTCGATAGCGGCCAATACACGCCCCAGACGAATTTCAGCAAGGCCGACGCGACCAGCTACACCGTCAACGGCTTCGTCATCAACAGCAACAATCTGGATGCCTATACCGGTGGTCCGGTGCCGCCCTCCTTTCCGCTGAACGTGCAGCACGCCTACGCGTACAGCGACAATGTCGTTTTCGCGCGGATGGGCGTCCAACTGGGCGCGGATTTGTTGACGACCTATGCGCAACGCTACGCGCTCTCGACCCCTGGCTCCGTCTTGCCGCCGCCCATCGACACCGCTGGTGCCTCGACCAGCTACCTGTACAAATCTGGCACGCTCGACCCCGTCTCGCTGGCAACCACGGCCTATGGGCAGGGGCAACTCTTCCTGACGCCGCTGTCGATGCTGATGATCGATAGCTCCGTCGCGGCGGACGGCAACCTGTACGCGCCGCATCTGGTGAAAAAGGTCGTCGGCCACGGGGTCGATCAAGGGACCATCCCCGACATCGCGCCCGCGCTGCTGGGCGCACCCATGTCGGCGAGCACGGCGACCAATGTGCGTGCCGCCATGCGTGACGTGGTGCAGTACGGTTCGGTCGGGGCCAGCGGCGGCGTCATCGGCGACGTGGGGCGCAGTGGTTCGCACATCGGCGGCAAGACGGGCACCGCGCAGTTGGCCTCGGGCCAGCCGCATGCCTGGTTCATCTCACTCGCCCCCGATGATGCCTTTGGCAAGGGCGACGGCCCCGCGCGACTCGCCATCGTCGTGATGAAAGAGCACGCGGGCGAGGGCGCGTGTCAGGCCCCCGTCGCCCAACAGATCGCCGAGTATGCCCTGCCCTTGGTCAAATAGCCCGTATTCGGGCCGAGCGATGCCGCAACGTTGGTTGCTGATTCCTGCCTGGCGCACGCGCCGCGACCTCGTGACGTAAGGGGAGAGCGAATGAGTTGGGCTGCTCATGCGAAGGACGCACTGCGCCGTGGGGAAACGCTGCAGGTGCGTCCTCGCGGGCATTCGATGCAGGTCAAGGAGAGCGATGGCGCGCTGGTGACGCTCGCCCCGTGCGATGCCGAGACGTTGCGCGTGAGGGGATATCGTGCTGGTCCGGGTGCATGGCGCGGATTACCTGCATCTCATCAAAGCGATCCAAGGCGCGCGTTTTCTGATCGGCAACAATCGCGGCGGCATCAATGGCTGGGTTGGGGCGCATGCCATCTCTGGCAAGGCGATCCGCGTGGAATGAAATCGCTTGCTCGCGTAGCGAGGCTAGGGCAGAAGCGCCTGTTCCCGCCCCAGCCTCGCTATGCGTTGGCGTGTTGTGGCTCTAATGCACGATGCGGTTGGGGGCCTGACTGTTGTCATACGCCGTCTGGGTACGGGTGGCGGGCGTCACACAGACGAGGTCGCTGGTCCGCGCCTCGCGCCAGACCTAGCCGCTGATGCAGGTGGCGACTACATAGGCACCGGACGGGTTACGGAGCGCGTTTGCATGGGTGTTGTCGCTGGCCGCCAGGCTGCGGGTCGGGGGCGTCACACAGACATAATCCGTGGGGTAGGCTTCGCGCCAGACATAGCCACTGATGCAGGTCGCGGGCGGTACCGCTCGCCGCGCCGTTGCTTGGGAATTATCACTCGCGGCCTGGTTGCGTGTGGCCGGTGACACGCAGATGTGGTCGGTGGGCGACGCCTCGCGCCACACCAGGCCACTGATGCAGGTATCGGGACCATAGGGGCCGCTCGTCCAACGCGTCGAGGGGTTCACATTGTCGTTGGTGGTCTGGGTGCGCACATCGGGCGTGACG
>JBBQSR010000091.1:0-10453 GCA_038234855.1 Ktedonobacterales bacterium
CGACCGGGTGCGCCCCCAGGCTGAGGCGGCGCTGCACCGCGCGCAACGGGCGATGGGCATCCGGTAAAAAAAAAGACGAGACTGGACGCGAGGGGCGCGAAAATCCACGAAAGACGCGAAAAGGGACGGGGGCGCGGAATGACACGAAATGATCGCGAGATGACGCGGAATGTTGACGGAACGGGCGAGAACAAACTTTGCGCTCCCACAACATTCCTTGTTCAGAAACGTCCTATTCGCGTCTTTCATGGATTTTCGCGCCTTTCGCGTCCAAACCAAGAGGTAATCAACGATGAGCACTAAGATGAATGGCGCGGGGCGCGATACCCTGGCGGCTATGCGGGCGGCGGCAGCGGAGGGCTACACACTCTTCCCCGTTTGGCGCGAGATGTTGGCCGACTGCGAAACGCCGGTGTCGGCCTATCGCAAGCTGGCCCGCACCCCCTATACGTTCTTGCTAGAGTCGGTGGAGGGTGGCGAACGGCTGGCGCGCTACTCGTTCGTGGGGGTCGCGCCGGACCGCGTGCTGCGCGTGCGCGGCAACGTTGCGGAGTGGCGCTACCTGGCGGGGCCACGCGCGGGGCAGACCGAGCAGGTGCCGTGCGACGATCCGCTGGCGCTGGTCGAGGCCGAGATGGCGCGCGACCGCGTGGCCCCCGCGCCCATGCCGGGGTTGCCAGGCACGACGCTGCCACGTTTCACCGGCGGGGCGGTCGGCTACCTGGGCTACGAGATGGCCGCGCACTTCGAGCGCATTCCCCTGCCAGAGCACGATGCGCTGGGCCTGCCGGATGCCATCCAGATCTTCACCGATACGCTGCTGATCTTTGACCATGTGACGCATCGGGCGCTGCTGCTGACGCACGCGCGGCTGGACGGCGACGACCTGGCAGAGTCATTGGCGGCGGCGCGGGCGCGGCTAGACGCCCTGGGGCGCGACCTGGCCGAGACGCCGCTAGCCCACACTGCCTTTAGCCTGGACCTGCCCGCCAAGGGCAAGGCGGGGCCGGAGCCGCCCGACCGCCAGCATTACATGGCGGGCGTCGCCAAGGCGCAAGAGGCCATCCTCGCGGGCGATGCCTTCCAGATCGTGCTGTCGCGCCGTGCGGAAAAGGTCACCACCGCCGACCCATTCAGCATCTATCGCGCGCTGCGGGGGCTGAATCCCTCGCCCTATCTCTTTTACATCGACTGCGAAGACTTTCAGATCGCCGGGGCGTCGCCAGAGATGTTGGTGCGGGTCGAGGAGCGCGAGATCGCGCTGCACCCCATCGCGGGCACGCGCCCACGCGGCGCGAGCCAGGGCGCGGATAAAGCGTTGGAAGCCGAACTGCGCTATGACCCCAAGGAGCAAGCCGAGCACGTGATGCTGGTCGATCTGGGCCGCAACGATGTGGGCCGCATCGCCCAACCTGGCAGCGTGCGCGTGACGCAAATGATGGATGTCGAACGCTATTCGCATGTGATGCATCTGGTGTCGCACATCACGGGGGCGCTGCGCACGGACCTCACCGGCTTCGACGCGGTGCGCGCGGCCTTCCCAGCGGGCACGCTATCGGGTGCCCCGAAGATCCGCGCGATGGAGATCATCGCGGAACTCGAAGGCGAGCGGCGCGGCGTCTATGGCGGCGGCGTCGGCTATTTCAGCCGCACGGGCAATCTGGATATGGCCATCGCCATCCGCACGCTGGTCATCAAGGATGGCGTGGCCTATGCCCAAGCGGGCGCGGGCATCGTGGCGGACTCTGACCCCGCCTTCGAGTTCGAGGAGACGCAGCGCAAGGCCGCCGCCCTCTGGCGCGCCGTCGAGATGGCCGAAACGGTCGGGGGGGACAACGGGGAACGGACGCGGAAGGCCACGAAAAGCACGAAAGGGAAAGAGCAATGATCCGCATCCATCAATATTGGCGATGTGTCGACAGTGCGGCTCTTGCGCGCTTCAGTGGTCCCCTGTGGACGTTCTCGCCATTCATCTTTAAGAAGAGGCCCCAACCGTGATCTTGATCATCGATAACTACGACAGCTTTACCTATAACCTGTACCAATATTGCTGCGAATTGGGTGCGGCGGTGCAGGTGGTCCGCAACGACAAGATCACGCTGGACGCGATCGCTGACCTCGCACCTGAGCGGATCATCGTCTCGCCTGGCCCCTGCACCCCGAATGAAGCGGGCATCTCGCTCGATGTCATCCAGCGCTTTGGGCCGACGATCCCCACCCTGGGCGTGTGCCTGGGGCATCAGGCCATCGGGCAGGCATTTGGCGGCCACGTCATCCGTGCGCCCAAGCCGGTGCATGGGAAGACCGAGCAGATCCAGCACGCAGGCGCGGGCATCTTCGCCGAGTTGCCGAACCCCTTTACAGCGACGCGCTATCACAGCTTGATCGTGGAACGGGCGACGCTGCCCGCCTCGCTGGAAGTGACGGCATGGACCAACGACGGTCTGATCATGGGGCTGCGCCACCGGGAATATCCCATCGAGGGTGTGCAGTTCCATCCCGAATCTATCTTGACGACCGACGGCAAAGCGTTATTGCAGCACTTTTTGGAGGCCACACCATGTTTCGTGACGCGCTGACCCAGGTGATGACCGGGAACTCGCTGGCCGAGCAAGAGGCCGACGCGGTGATGGCGGCGATGATGTCGGGCGAGGCCCCCCCCGCGCAGGTGGCCGCGCTGCTGACCGCGCTGAAGATCAAGGGCGAGACGGTGGCAGAGATCGCTGGGCTGGCGCGGGGCATGCGCGCGAAGTCGGTGCGGGTAAGTCTGCCCGACGACATCGCGGCTCTGGACACGTGCGGCACGGGCGGCGACCATTCGGGCAGCTTCAACATCTCGACGGCGGCGGCCTTCGTCGTCGCCAGCGCGGGGCAGCCGGTCGCCAAGCACGGCAACCGCGCCGCGACGAGCCAGTGCGGCAGCGCCGACGTGCTCGAGGCGCTGGGGGCGCGGGCCGATCTGGCCCCCGACGCGGTGGCCCGCTGCGTGGCTGAGACGGGCTTCGGCTTCATGTACGCACCCATGTACCACCCCGCCATGAAGTACGTCGCGCCGATCCGCAAAGAGATCGGCTTCCGCACCGTCTTCAACATCTTGGGGCCGCTGACGAACCCCGCTGGGGTGGCGCATCAGGTGCTGGGTGTGGCAGAGGCTGGCCTGGTGCAGCCGATGGCGCAGGCGCTGCTGCTGCTGGGCACGCGCCGCGCGCTGGTCGTCCATGGCGAGGACGGCTTAGATGAGATCTCGCTCAGTGCCCCCACCCGCGTCGCGGAGGTCGATGGTGTGACGGGGCAGATCACGGAATATACGCTGACGCCGACGGACGTTGGGCTGGCACTGGCCCCACGCGAGGCGCTGAAGGGCGGCGACGCGAAACGCAACGCGACGCTGCTGCGGGGCATCCTCTCTGGCGAGCTGACGGGTGCCCCCGCCGATGTGGTGGCGCTGAACGCGGGCGCGGCGCTCTTCGTCGCGGGCAAGGCGGCATCACTGCGCGACGGCGTGGCGCTGGCCCAGGCGCAGTTCGCCCCCGACCGCGCGCTCCGCAGCCTGGGGGCCTTCGTCGCGCTGACGCAAGACCTCGCCGCCGCCGCCGAGCGCGACGCCGTGCGCGCCAGCATCCTAAAGTAGGTCGTAATCATCATGGCAGAGACATTTCTAGAGCGCATCGTGGTGGCGACGCGGGCGCGGCTGGCCGAGCGCATGGCCGAGCGCAATAGCGATGAGGTGCGCGCCGAGGCCGAGCGCCAGCCACCCGCGCTGGACTTCGCGGCGGCGCTGCGCCCGACCGATGGCGGCATCCGCGCCATCGCTGAGATCAAGCGTGCATCGCCATCAAAGGGGACGCTCCGCAAGAAGATTGATCCGCAAAAGTTTGCAACGACCTATGCTGAGAATGGCGCGGCGGCGATCTCAGTATTGACCGAAGAAGATCACTTTCGCGGCAGCCTTGCGGATTTGCGCGCGGTCAAAGCGACGCCCGCTGTCCAAGAGCGCCACATCCCAGTGTTGCGGAAAGACTTTATCACGGATGCGTATCAAGTCGTGGAGGCGCGAGCGGCGGGCGCGGACAGCTATCTGCTGATCGTCGCGCTGTTGGATGACCATGCACTTGGAACGCTCAGACAAATTGGGCGCGCACTGGGGATGGAACCGTTGGTGGAGGTGCATGATGCGGAAGAAGCACGGCGTGCCGTGGCAATAGGGGCTAAGATCATCGGCGTAAATGCTCGCAATTTGCATACTTTCGAGGTAGATACCACGTTGCTTCGTGCCATTCGCGCGCTCATTCCGCCAGATCGTGTAGTAGTGGCGGAGAGCGGGCTGGCCTTCCCCAGCGATGTGGTGCGAATGCGCGGCTACGGCGCAGACGCGGTGCTGATGGGGGAGGTGCTGGTGCGGCAAGGCGACCCCGGCGACGCGCTGCAATGGATGCTGAACATGCCATCCCTTGTCAAGCGGCTGCCTGCTACCGCAACGCCGATCATTAAACTCTGTGGCATGCGTACCCCCGCCGACGCCTTGGCGGCTTATGACGCGGGCGCGGACATGATCGGCGTGGTATTCGCGGCGGGCAAACGCCAGGTAACGCCAGAAACGGCACGCCAAATCGTGAACGCTTTGCCTGCTGATGCGGTGGTCGTAGGTATCTTCGCCAACGAATCACCCGAAGCCATCACACAGACCATCGGCGCAACAGGCATCAACGTCGTACAGATTTCGGCTTACCCTGAAACGGAGGGGCATGGCGCATTTAGCCAGTTTGGCTTGCCTACTATCATATTGGGAAAAACCGAGACGCCGTTTCACTCCCTCCTCCGCTATGATTTGCTGCCGCTTCTCGATTCTACATCGCCTGGCGCGTGGGGGGGCACCGGCCAGGTTGGTGATTGGGAGCGTGCGGCAGCTTGGGCGAAGCAATATCCTATCATCCTCGCGGGCGGGCTGAACCCCGCCAATGTAGGTGAGGCCATCCGCGTGGTGCAGCCGTGGGGTGTGGATGTCAGCAGCGGCATCGAGGGAGCCGACGGCCAGAAAGATCCCGCGCGCATGCGTGCCTTTGTCGAGGCCGTGCGCGGGGCAAGCATACAGGAGCAACACTCATGACCACTGAAACAAAGACCTATCCCGATGCGCGGGGCAGATATGGCGCATTCGGCGGGCGCTACGTGCCCGAAAGCATCATGGCTGCGCTCGATCAACTGGAAGCGGCCTACGCGGCTGCCATGCAAGACCAGGCATTTCTGGACGAACTGACGCTGCTGCAACGGACCTATGTGGGGCGACCGACGCCGCTGTATCTGGCGCGCAACCTGTCGGCGCTCATTGGGGCCAAGGTCTACCTGAAACGGGAAGATCTGGCCCACACGGGGGCGCACAAGATCAACAACGCGCTGGGGCAGGCCCTGCTGACGCAACGGATGGGCAAAAAGCGCGTCATCGCTGAGACGGGCGCGGGGCAGCACGGCGTGGCGACGGCGACCGCCTGCGCGCTGCTGGGGCTGGAATGCATCGTCTACATGGGCAGCGAAGACATCCGCCGCCAGTCGCTCAACGCCTTTCGCATGAAGCTGATGGGCGCGGAGGTGCGGCCCGTCGAGTCGGGTAGTCGCACGCTGAAAGATGCCATCAACGAGGCGATGCGCGACTGGGTGACGAATGTCGAGACGACCCACTACATCTTAGGGTCCGCCGTGGGGCCGCATCCCTTCCCGCAGATCGTGCGCGACTTCCAGTCGGTAATCGGGCAAGAGGCGCGCGCGCAGATCCTCGCCGCCGAGGGGCGCTTGCCGGACCGCGTCATCGCGTGCGTGGGTGGCGGCTCGAACGCCATCGGCATCTTCCATCCCTTCGTGGATGACGCGGGGGTGCAATTGATCGGGGTCGAGGCGGGCGGCGAGGGCGCGGGCCTGGGGCAAAATGCCGCGCCGCTGTCGCACGGCCAGCCGGGCGTGCTGCACGGCACCTATAGCTATCTGCTGCAAGACGACGACGGCCAGGTGGTCGAAACGAAAAGTGTCTCGGCGGGGCTCGACTACCCCGGCGTCGGCCCCGAACACAGCTTCTTGAAGGATTCGGGTCGCGCGACCTATACCTACGCCACGGATGCCGCCGCGCTGCAAGCCTTTGAGCTGCTGAGCCGCAGCGAGGGCATCATCCCCGCTCTAGAGCCAGCCCATGCACTCGCTAAACTGGTCGAGATGCGCGACGCCGGGGAGATTCGCGCGGGCGAGATCATCATCCTCAACCTGTCTGGGCGGGGCGACAAAGATATCACCTCCGTCGCGCCACTGCTGGGCGTCAACATCTAAAGAAAGAGGACGATTGGACGCGAAAAGCGCGAAATGCCACGAAAAGCCCGAAAGTTGTCAACGGATGTCCGCTCTAAGCAGTGAGCGCAACGCTCCTTTTCGCCTCTTTCGTGGGATTTCGCGCTTTTCGCGTCCAAGAACCACTATGACAGAGTCACCGATTCGTGCGGCGTTCGCGCGGGCACAGGGCGCGGGGCGCGCGGCATTCATCCCGTATCTGATGGCGGGGTATCCTGACGAGGCGACGTGCGTGGAAATGGCGCGGGCACTGGCCGACGCAGGGGCGGATATCATCGAGCTAGGGGTGCCCTTTTCCGATCCGCTGGCGGATGGCGCGACCATCCAGCATGCCAGCCAGCACGTGTTGGGGCAGGGGATGACCCTGCCCAAATGCCTCGCGCTGGCGCGGACCATCTACGCGGCGACCCAGGTGCCGCTGGTGCTGATGGGCTACTACAATCCCTTCCTGCGGATGGGGCTGGCGGAGGCGTTTCGCCAGGCGGCAGAGGCCGGGGTCGTGGGGGTCATCATCCCCGATCTGCCAGCGGATGAGGCAAAGCCGCTGATCGAGGCCGCCGCGCCGCACGGCATCAGCCCGATCTTCCTGGTGACGCCGACCAGCCCGGCGGCGCGGCTGACCCAGGTGGCGGCGGCGGCGCGGGCGGCGGACTCTGGCTTCGTCTATGTCGTCAGCCTCAGCGGGGTCACTGGCGCGCGTGCGGCGGTGGCGGGGGATCTGCCTGCCTTCCTGGCGCGGGTGCGCGCGGCGACGGGCGACATCCCCCTGGCGGTCGGCTTTGGCATCGCGCGGGCCGAGCATGCCGCCGCCATCGCGCCGCTGGCCGATGGCATCGTCGTCGCCTCGGCGCTGATCGATTCCTATGACCGCGCGCCAGCGGGCACGGGCGTTGCGGCGGTGCGGGCGCTGGCGGGTGAGCTGCACGATGCGGCACACAGCGACGCCCCCCGCCGCTGATGCGGACGAGGGGCGTGGGTTGGGGGTGCTATTGCAAGCGCAGCAGCGCCAACCGTAGCTCTGCGATGGTGGCATAGCGTTCGCTCGGGTCGGCGGCCAATGCCTTGGCGAGCAAGGCGTTCAGTTCTGGGGCGATGCTCGTGAGGGCGGGCGCGGCATCATCATGATACGAGCCAGCCCAGCCGCTGATGGCGAAATGGAGCGTGGCCCCCAAGCTGAAGATCGTCGCCTGGTCGCCCTCACCCGCGCGGGCGACGAAGCGTGACGCGGCGGGGGGGGTGTGCACGCCCAACAACGCGGCCATGCTGGTGAGGCGGGCACGATCCGCATGGGTGATGAAGATGGTGCAGGGCGAGATATCTGCCGCGTCGAGGTGGCTGTGGTGGCGTTGCAGATAGCCGAGCGCGTTGCAGACATCTACCCCATAGGCAATCGCTTGCTTTTGCGTGATGGGGGCATGGCCAATGAGCGGCGTGCCCGTGCCCGCGCACATGACGGTGTAGAGCGTGCCCGCCTCGACAAAGACATCCAAGGCTTGCGCGATGTTGACGTGCCCAAAGCTGAGGACGGACTGGCGGTCGACGTAGGCCGCTGCCGCCAACTCGGGGGCGATAGGGTCCAGCCGTTCAATGAGCACGGGGCGGTCGACCCCAGTTTGCGTGGCGGCGAAAAGGGTGCGTGCGTTCAGCGTGCACAAAGACTGCCCCGTGGTATAAGCGCCATTTTGGAGCGTCTGGGGGGCCAGGGGTGCGGGTTTGCCCAACGGGCGGGTAACTTGTGCGACCATAGCGAGTCACAAACTCCTCTGTTTGATGTTCGTCGGCGAACGGATGACGGCAGTGTCATCTGGGCACCCAAGCAATGGATGCCCGAGGTCGGCGAAGGCATTGGTGAAAAAGCTGTTAGCGAGCAACATCCTCACTCTCACTCTACTATAGCCCAAACGATGCCATCCTTCAAGGGCGACAGCGGTGATTCCTCACCTCACGAGCCAAAGTCGGGACGAAAGTCCCCCCCTCGCGCCATGCCGCCTGCAACGGTTGCCGAGGGAAGCGATAGCAAGCAGTACACCACATCGCATGGGTGGCCCGAATTGGGGCATCCCTTGCCATGCACCGTGCGGCTTGTTACAATGTGGTGAGACAACACACGGGAGGTCGCCACGGATGCAGTGGGAGCGGGTACGCGCGGGACTGGTGAGCGGCATCGTCGGCTTCACGCCGCTGGTGCTGGTGATTTTGCTGACGCGCGTGGGCGTGCTGCTGGGCGACCTGGCGGTCGAGGTGGCGCTGCTGGCCTTCCCCCTGTGCATCGTGCTGGGTGGTGGCCTCGCGGGCTATCTGGCGGGCCAGGGACGGCGGCGACGCAGCGAGGCGAAGGTCATCGTTGGCGGCACCAGCGGCTTCATCGCGGCGCTCTGCTTTGGGGTCATCCTCTTGGTCTTTTACTTCGTGCGCTCGTCCGCCGCCGCAGCGGATGACGCGCTGGCGATCCATCCGATCCGCGTCACCTTCGTGGTGCTCTTGATGGGGGCGCTGATGGTCGCCGTAGCGATGGCGACGACGCAACTCACCGCGAGGCCGCTGCCCCCGCGCGGCCAGACGCGCCAGATGCCCGCCGTGCGCCCGCCCGCCGCCGCAACTGCGCCGAGGGGGCCGGAAGCGCCCGTGGGGTGAATGGCTCGGGCGGCACCCTCGCGGCTACCCTTTGATGCCGAGGGCGCGGAACTGAGCATCCCCCGCCTTCTCGGCATGGGGCGTGTCCATTGGTCCATTTGCGAGATCGCTTCAAAAAAACTGATCTGCCTCTTATTCCCTTTCACTCTGTGCGGCACACCTCTGCTACGCTTTTGCTGCGGCGTGGCGTGAATAGCAACGTCGTTAGCGAGACGTTGGGACGTCCCAATGTCTCGATTCCCCTGAGGATGTATGCCCATGTCATGCCTGGGATGCATCGACACGCGACTGATGTAGCTGAACAAATTTTTGGTATCCCGATTAAAGAAGGGGATGAGTAATTGGCGTCAATTACTCTTATTAAGAGCCTCCGTGCTAGTTTTCATGCGGATTATGCGACCTTCATCGACAGTACTGCTAGTACTACTTTTGGCGTCTCGTGTTGTCTCGCTACATGTCACAGCCAAGACTTCTTCTCGTTTTAACCTGGGTTTGGTCTCTTTCTGTCCCTGGTTATCTGATCCGGTTAGTCTCAAAACTGGTGTCGATCTTCGATTTGAAGGTCTCGCACGCGTCAAGAGATTTCGTGACAGAAATAGGGACCCAGTATCCTGTCAATGTGTCGCGAGAGAAATCTGCATGCGCGATGGCTTGACCATGACACGATGTCATACTGTAGAATGCTTCAAGGAGACGAGATGGTGAAGATAGGAGGCATGTTGAATGAAAATAAGTGAACTGGCACATCGTACCGATACTAGCGTTCGCTCATTACGCTACTATGAAGCAAAACGGTTGATTACCGCTCATAGAGAGGAGAACGGGTACCGGTCGTATGACAAATCAGCAATCGAGCAGGTGAGAAATATCCAATTCTATCTGCGCCTGGGCCTCACTGCGCGGCAAATTTTTTCCATTGTGAGTTGTGGCCGACCGAATGGCTCACCGTCTCCATTTGACGAGAGCGATTATCCCCGGTGTTCAGCAGCGATTGCCCTCTACAAAGAGAAGCTTGCGGAGATAGAGGCACAAATTGCAACCCTCGAACAGGCGAAATCCTATCTGAGACAACGCCTTGCTTTTGTTACGAGCGAGGAAGCGCCGCTTAGACACGAAGCGTGAAAACGAGAAAGGGTAAATTGAGTTCATGAAGTATGGTTTAATCTTCCCGAATGTAGGGAGTTTTGGCGATGCTCGGACGCTGTCCGACCTGGCTAGCTTAGCTGAAGAGGCTGGATGGCATGGGGTGTTTCTCTGGGACACCCTGCACTACCAAGCAGAAAAGCAGGCCGTGTGCGATCCATGGATCGCCTTGGCTGCCATTGCCATGCGAACCGAGCGGATCAACATCGGGACGATGGTAGCCGCGCCGACACGTCGTCGGCCCGAGAAACTGGCAAGAGAAACCGTCACCCTGGATCATTTATCACATGGGCGACTTATCTTAGGCGTCGGAGCAGGTGATGGGAGTGATCGCGGATTTACTGAT
>JBBQSR010000092.1:0-10281 GCA_038234855.1 Ktedonobacterales bacterium
CGTATCTGACGGCGACCACAGCGGCGCTGACCCCACCCGATCTGCTGGACTGGTTCATGGAGCGCGGGCTGTGCCGGGTCGCCATCGAGGCGGACCCAGAGGGCGACATCCGCGAGGTCGTCGCGCCGCCCGTGGTGCTGCTGGGGCGCGGCGCGGGCGACGCGCGGGCAGCGCCGCACCCCGACCACCTGGGGTACGACGTCAAGCCGCTGGCCGCGATGTCGCTGGATGACTATCACCTCTTCATCTTGCGTTGGCTGCTGCGCGCGGTCGATGCCGACCTGTGCTCGTGCTTCGTCTGCCGCAAGCCCGTGCGCAACGACGACCCCGCCGCGCCATGGGACGGCATCTTCATCGAAAAGGAACTGGTCGCCTGGCTGCTGATGCACTTCGATTGCAAACGCTACCTCAGCCGCGAATTCAAGGGCTACCATCCCTTCGAATTAGCCGCCCGCGCGCCCGAGGCCTTCGACGTGTCGCACGACTGAGCCGCCCCGCAGCCGCCCTTTCGCCCCGCCCGGTGTGCACACCCACCGGATGGGGCATCTTTTCGCGCGAATATGTGAATTATGCACGCTTCGCCCCTGGCACCAACAATCGCCCTGCGCCCCCGTTCATACATGCTGAGGTGCCTGGGTTGGTCAGGTGCCGTTGGGGTGCGACGCCTGGCCGCGCTGCGAAGCGCGCCGTGCCCGTCCCCGTTGAAAGGAGTGGAGCAATGTTCGCTGGCTTGCGTGCATGGAGCGCGGCGCATCAGGGCACCCAACGGCGTGATATCACGCTGCTGACCTTGGTCGCCACAGTCGCCGTCCTTCTGGCTTGTAGCTTGGGTGGCGGCGGGACCACCGCGACCACCGGTTGTGCGAAACCGACGAGCGGCTGTTACGCGGTGCAGCAATATTACGCCCTGGGCAAAGATTTCACGGCGACACCGCATGGGGTCTATGACGCCATCGATCTGGATGCACTAGGGTGTGATGCCAATTGCGTCAGTGAAAAAGGGTATATCGCCAATTACCTCATGCTGACCAGCACGAATTTGGCCGCACCCTGGATGCAGGTCGGCTATCGCGCGACGGGCTTCCAGAATGGCAACACCGTCTATTACACGGCCTTCTACGATGGCAGCACGCTGGCATTCCATGACTTCGCCCCGGTCCCCAGTGCGGACTATACCAGCGAGGGCCAATTCGCCATCAACGCTGTCACGGGCAGTGATTTCTATGTGCGCTATGCCGGGCCGAGCGCGTGGAACATCTTTGACTATGGCAAGCTCGCATCCTTCACCCCCGGCGCGGCGGAGTTTGGCGAGATCCTGCACGGCACCAAGGGGGAAAGCGCCGCTATCGAATGGTACCAAACTGGCAACTACACCGATGTCGATCAAGGGAGCATCCATAATGCCCCGCCGACGCTGGCCGAGTTCCCCAAGAACCTGATCGTTGTGGAACCAGTACTCGCCGATAATCCGCCCTATGGCAAATGGATCACCATCGAAGGCTCGCCCGTCTGGTTCGAGACGGCCTGTTGCAGCGCCCCACTCTAGGAGGAAGTCGACATGCAAAAACGTACCCGCACCCCAGCCCCGGTCGTGCCGCGCTGGCTGCCATCGCCGCTGCGCCTGGTGACGCTGGCGCTCGCCCTGGCCTTCGTGGTCTTCGCGCTGTCACGGCCCCACACCGCCGACGCCGCCGGGCTGGCCACCGCGCCGCCGCAGCCCCCGGCCACCCCGCCCTCCTATGCCAATGTGCCGCAGGGGAGCATCGTCGGCGCGAAGGGCGTGCAAGCCCCCAACGGTGGCCCGCCCAGCCAAGACGATGTGAGCCGTTTCGCCCAATCAAACAATCCCCCCGGCAATATGCTGAAGGGGAAAAGCTCGATCATCGCCGTGCTGAAGCTGACGAGTGGCGACCTGAGCGGTCTGTTGCACACGCCGACCGGGTTGCCCGACGCGACGCCGCTGTGGTTCGTCGAGCTAGGGGGCCAGTTCGTCTTCCCCGGCTCGTCGTCGCAGCATGACGGCATCCGCTTCACCACCGCCTTCGAGGTCTTTTTGGCCGACACGGGCAACGAGATCATGGATGGCGGGCTGGCGCAGCCGACGGGCAACCCCACGGGTGGCCCCACGCCCACGCCGACCACGAACCCAAATGCCACGCCGACGCCCGCTGGGGTGCCGACCGCGACGCCGACGCAACCGCCCGCGAATAACCCCACGCCGACGCCCCAGCCGCAGCACACCTGCACCAAGGTCGGTGGCAGCGCGGCACGGTTCAACTCGGACATCCGCTACTTTGACTTCGATGCCGGTTTGCAGCATACCGTGCTCCAGGCGAGCGATGATCTGCACTACACCTCGGGGCAGGCCAATACCTTTGGCCCTGTCAATAATGCGACCATCTTTGATTGGGGTTCGGGCAGCCCCCCGTGCAGCCAGTTCCTCTCGGTCGCGTACCAGGGCGGCGGCACCGTCCCCGTCAAGCTGAACGAAACGTACATGATGCGGACGAACGGTGCCCACATCGCCGTCTTCACCGTGACCAACTACTCGACCGACACCATCGCGATCACCTGGGCGATCTACACGGTGTCATAGGTCGTGCAGCGATCCCTTGCCAGAGGGGGGCGGTGCGTGTGCCCAGTGTGCCACGCGCCGCCCCCCGCTTGAGAAGAGGTAGTCTCGACTACCCCGCGACTTGAGAAGCTATGTATTCAATGAGTTCGTCTTTGGTTGCTTTTGACATTGGTTTTACTGGCAATCCTTTGTCTGCTACAAGCTTTTGGCTCGTCTCTTTGAGGCGCGTGGCACTATAGCGGCCTAGGGCTTTTCGTAGCTGAGCAGGTCCATACAGTTTCACCAGAAAAAATGGGTCGGGGGGCGCGGTAGGATTGAAGGTATAATTGATACCGGTAGCGATGGGAACCAAGCCATCATCTATGCTATCGGTTATTGTTGTGTGCTTCTTTGCCAACGTCGGCTTTTTCGATGGTTTGAGTTCGTCAAAGAGAAGCTTTAAGCGGCTCGCAAATGATGAGTTATGCTCTACCTCCTCAGCCGCCGCCAGCGATAGTGCGGCGCTGAGCCTCTTGATATCCGCTTGATTTAGCGTACTCAGACCCAATGCTATCCGAAGCTTGCCCGTCGCCTCAGACGCCATTTCTTGAATATCCGCAGATTGACTAACTTGCGTGAGCATTGACATAGGGGGTCAACTCCTTTTCGACTAATTCTTTGTAGGCTTCAGCAACAGCGGTCAACCGTGTTCCGCCAAAGAGCGATTTTTGCTTGAGATGCGCGGTTTCTACAGATGGCGAGCGAGGAATCGTAGTCTTGAATAATTGTACTCCCCTGTTTCTCAATATGTCCACTGTATCCCGCAAAAGTTCCCTAGAGCGATTGTTAAGTTCGCTGGTTTGTGTGAGCAGACACCCCGCTACATCAACCCCACGGCCCATCAAGCCTTGCATCGTATCCACAGAGGAAAGCATGAGTGCTAGACCTGATGAGGCGAAAGTACTGGGCACTGCTGGCGCTAACACAAAATGCGATGCCCCGAGAGCGAGTCGGATGCGATATTCATCCGTCGTAGGCGTATCTAAGAGAATCCAGTCGAAGCGTGGAGCATGGTATACGGGCGGCGCGATCTTGTCGCTGTGAAGGTCCGCCGCAAATTGAATCGCAAGTGTTGCCCAATCATTCACGCTGCGTGCCGTCAGATTGACATTATGCGCGGAGGGGATGATGGATACTCTGGCAAAGTTCGTGGGGCGAATCAATTCATGCAAGGGACGTTTGTCGAAGAGATAGTCAGTCATCGAAAGTTGTTGTCCCTCGGGCGAAATACCCGCAAGTTGCATCCGTTGGGTGAGATTCGCCTGTGCATCCATATCAACCACCAGAACGTTTGCCCCTGCGTCGGCTAGAAGCGTCGCGATATTGATCACGCTGGTGGTCTTTCCGACCCCTCCTTTATCATTTGCCAACGTGAGGATGTTGGTCGATTTTGAGGACCGTCGTTCGACTTCGTCGGCCTTTGCGAGGAGTTCCGGAGAAAGCGTCGTTGTGCGATCTGCGACATAGCGCGTCCCTCGGATCAACCGAATATATCGAATGACCGTGTCGATATCCATGAGCAAGAATCGATTATATTGCGCTGCTTGCTTTTTCGCATCGGGTGATACGCGATTCGACGTGATCAAGATTTTCATTACCTGGGGGCCTGGCAAGATGACGCCCCCCAATTGCATGACCTCGTCGACACCGACTGTTTGTGACACATGCTTGGCCTGTACATAGGCTAGCGGTTTGGTGGTATCGCTATTGAGGGGAAAGAGTTCGAAGTCGATGCCGGTAACGCTCCGCTCTTGCGCGACATCGTGAACACGGAACCCCGCTCGTTCGAACAGGGAGACGCAAAATCGCTCAAACTCACGCCCAGGCCGCCCTTCCTTTAAGCCTTTAATCTCGCTTTTCATGGCTTCTAGGCTCGCTAACTGAAAAATACCGTCGAATTTAGGGCTGTCGATCATGAGTAAGCACTCCCTTTCCTTCTTTGATTCTGTGTATAGCATGCAAGGAAATAAAAGTAAAGAACTATTTCGCTGAGACTTACATTCCCTTGGTGTTTCAACTCATTATATGCAAGCGAGTAATGTGTGAAGCCGAACAGTGAGATCCCTCACAGGCGTGGCGCGTGCGTGGTGCGTCCCCAATAGTGTAAACTGATCTGCGGAAAGAGGGCGGCGCGGACGATGCACGAATTATGAGGGGGAACAGCATCCAGTGATCGAATCGACCGAGCAACCACCAGCGCCACAGCGAACCGCCGCGCGACCCACGCGCCCACGCATCGGCCCCGGCATCGCGGTGGCGGGTCTGGTGCTGGTGTATCTGGGCTTCCTCGTGGGGCTGAGCACGCAGACCTCGTGCGGCAACGACTTTGGCGGTGTCTTCGAGCCGAGCGCCCGCTTCATTCTCGCGGGGCGACCGCTGGATATGTATCAGGTCATCGCGGGCGGCAACAACGCCGCGTACCCCAACGCGACCGGGCCAGTCGGTGAATACGCCATGGCGGGCGTCCTGGGCATCGGCAGAGTGCTGCATTTGCAAGACCAGCCCAAGCACTGTGAGCAGACCGATGGCTACCCCCTACCCCAGGATTCCATCCCCCTGCATATGTGGGTGATCGTCATCTTTGGGCTGCTGCCGCTCGGCATCGGCATCGAGATCATGCACCTGCTGGATCGCTACCAGCCCGAGCCGTTGCGCGGCTGGCAGCGGCTGCTGGCGTGGGTGGGCATCCTCATCTCGCCGCCGATGTGGGATTCGCTGATTTTCTATGGGCACTATGAGCAGCCGTTGGCGATCTATTTCGGCTTGCTCGCCGTGCGCTTTTTCAGCGAACGGGCGCGACCTGGCGAGCGCCACCGGCTGCCGGTCTGGGGCAAGATGGCGCTCTCGGGCGTCTTGCTGGGCCTGGCGCTGCTGTGCCGCACCTCGGCCTCCTTCACCATCATCCCCCTGGCGTTGGTGCTGCTGGTCGATCTGGCGCGCGACCGTGCCCACGTCGCGCAGCGGCTGGGCGAGGCGCTCACCTGGGGCGTCGCGCTGACGGGCACCGTCGTGGGCATCTTGCTGCCATTTTATCTGCACGACCGCACGCACTTGGTCTTTTCACTCTTCGCCTTCCGCGCGAAACTGGGCATCGGCGATGGATCGTTTTGGACGTTCTTCGTGGGGACGCCGCTGCAAGCCCGCGTGCAAGCCCTGGACTCGCCCGTGGCCCTGGCGTTGGCGGTGGTGCTCTCGGCGGTGGCCCTGGTGCTGGGTCGCGTGCGGGGCCGCGACGACCCCGCGCTGTATGCCGTCATTGCCATCGCCACCATCTGTTTTTCCTTAAGTATCAAGTCGGTGTGGGGCTATTATTTCGCCGACCCCCTCGTGTGGGCGCTGGCCTGGGGGGCGACCCGGCTGGCGCTGCGCCAACGCTGGTGGGAACCCATCATCGCCGTCGCGTTCTTCACGCTGATGCTGCTGCTAACCGAATATCGCATCAGCTTGGCCCCGCCGGGGGGGAGCGAAACGGGATGGCTGCGCACCATCGTCTTGGGCGAGAGTGGGGCCGAATTCCTGGGACTCTTCCTCTTTCAGTTGCTGCTGATCGTCTTGCTGGCGCAGCGCCGCCCCCACGTGGCGGCGACGCTGCCAGCGCCTGTCGCGGAAAATTCCGTTTTATCCGTGAGAACGGGGTAGCCCCGCGCGGCGCTGTGAGCTGAGGTACTGTACTTCTGCGAGAACTATGGTATAATGAGTCATAGTCGCAGCACCACCTAACGTTTTGGGTAGTGATCTCGTCACTGCACTAGGAGAGATATCCGTGGCTATCAGCTTACGCGGGCCGAAAACTGCCAAACCCTCAGTCGAGGCTACACCGGCAGCCGTTGCCCCTGTAACTCCCCCCACACCTGCTGCCCCCGCGAAAACCAAGCACGTGATCGCCGTCTTGCGTGGCAACCCGATGGATAAAGATGTCGTGAAGATGGCGTGCATGTTTGCCCGCCCCAAGGGAGCCAAGGTCTTGGCGCTCTATGGCATCGAGGTCCCCCGCCGCAACACGCTCGAAGACGCCACGCCCGCCGAAGAGGCCCGCGCCGCGCAAGCCCTGGAAGCCGCCACCAGCATGGCCGAACGCTACGAGCTGGGCAGTGACGACATCGAAACCGACATGGTCAAGACCCGTAACTTCGCCATCAGCGTCGTCGAAGAGATCCGCTGCTCGTGCTGTTCGCTCTTGATCCTGGGCACCGCCTTCGAGGAAAAGCGCGACGGTGGCGTGCCGCTCGACGAAGAGACGAACTACATCCTTGAGCACGCGACCTGCCGGGTCATGCTCTTGCGCGCCAACAAAGAGAATTGCTGAGCATGCCGTCAGCCGTGTCGCCACTGTCGTGGCGCATTGGCTGACGCCCCCCTCGGCGCACCCACTTTATGTCACAACTTCCCCCGCTCGAAGACGGCGACGCCGCCCCCCTGGCCCTGGTCCGCTATGGCCTCGCCAAGGAGATCCGCCTGTATCCCGACACCCTCACCTTCGTTGAACGTGAGGATGGCGAGGTCAACCGCTTCGCCCTCGCTAGCATCCGCCGTCTCAGCCTGCAACCCGGCGAAAAGCAGCCGAGCAAATTGGTCATGGTGATCGAGCTAGAGGATGGCACAGCCGTCATCGCCGCCGAGGGGATGACGAATGTCAGCGACTTTCGCCAGATGCTGCCCCTGCTGAGCGAGCTTGCCCCGGCTATCGTGCTGGAACCCGCCGATATGGCGGACCAGTTGCTGCAAGCCGTCACGAATCGCCGCCAGGCGAACCTGGGCTGCTATGTGACGGTGCTGGTGTCCTTTGGGCTGGTCGCCCTGCTATGCGTCATCGGCAACTTCATCCGCACCCTGCCTCACTAACCGCCCCTGCCCTCCTATGCTACAATGGAGTCAGCCAGGATGGCTGCCACACCACTGCGCGTCGAAGGGGGAGGATGACTGATGGCAGAACCAGTCGCCACACCACACACGGTGCTGATCGTCGATGATAGTCCCGAATTGCGCGAGTTGCTCATCGCGGGTCTAGGGCAGCTCATGCACATGCGCATCCTCGCGGCGGAAAGCGCGATCGCGGGACTCGAAATCGTTGAGCGCGAGTCGCTCAGTTGCATCGTCGTCGACATCATGATGCCCGGCCCCACCAAGGACGGCATGGACGGCTTCAAATTCGTCCAAATCGTCAAGGGCGATCCGCAGACAGAGGCGATCCCCATCGTCTTCTTGACGGCCCGCGAGGAAGATGTGAGCCGTTTCATCGGGCTGGCAGTGGGGGGCGACAACTATCTGGTGAAGCCCGTGAGTATGCGCATCCTCGTCGGTGCCATCGAGAAGGCCATCGCTACCAGCCCCACCGAGCGCCGCCTGCGCCTCCAGCGATTAGCGGAAAGCGAACCGCCCCGCTCCCCCCATGACTGAGGTACCGCGATGGATCAGGACCCGGTAGCGAAACTCGACGCCTTCCTGCTGAAGGAAGATGAACTCTTTTCCCTCTTTGACCGTGAGCGCGCCATCAAGCTGGCGCGCGTCGTCAGCACCGCCGCACTCGTGATGAGCTTGCTGGGCATCGTCGTCATGGCGTTCCTCAAGCTCAGCCAGCGCGCACGGTCGACCAATTTCTTTTGGCTGGTCTTCGAGGTCGTGGTGGCCGCGTCGGTGCTTTTGGGCATCGGCTGGTGGAGCGCCTTTCATGACGACCAGTTCGGCGCGGCCATCGCCGTCGTCGGGGGGATGCTGACCTTTACCCTCGGCTTCCAAGTCGCTTGGGAGGTCAACAATGGGCTAGACAGCGTGGCGGTGGCGCTCTTTTTGCTGACGGCGCTGCCCATCGGCCTCAGTGGCGTGCTAGGCGAACCAAAGCTGATGTTGGCGACAACCGTGCTGGTCATCGTGCTGACGTGCGTGGTGTGCTTCATCGTCCCAGGCAACCAGCGCATGAGCCTGAATTATCGGCTCATCATCGCCGTCGTCACCATCTTCGTGCAAGCCGCCATCGCGGGCTGCATCAGCCTGGCGGCGCTGTTCTACATCCACACCCTGCAACGCGCCTCGATCATCGGCGAAGCCTATCGGCAGATCCGCCGTCTCGACACGATGAAAGAAGACTTCATCCACAACGTCAACCACGAGCTACGCACGCCCTTCATGACGCTCAGTGCCAGCACCGAGATGTTGTATCTGACCAACGACACCTTGACGCCGCCCGAGCGCACGCGCTACCTGAGGCTGGCCTATGATGCCACGGAACGGATGAGCACCATCTTGACGACCGTGCTCAACTTTCAGCGGACGGGCGTTGGCGTCGGCACCGTCGTCTTCGCGCCCGTAGTGGTACACGACGCCGTGCGCGAGGCGCTGGCCCTGGCCGAGATGTTCGCGCCCATGGGGTCGCACCCGCTGCGCGTCGACGTGGCAGAGCGGCTGCGCATCTGGGGCAATGTCGCGCTGCTGCAAGAGGCGCTGACGAATCTCTTGACGAATGCCCACAAATATTCCGCGCCGCAGTCGCCCATCGAGATCGTCGCGTATCAGCGCAAGGCGTTGGGGGCCGCCCGCCCACATATCGAGCTGCGGGTGCGCGACTTTGGCCTGGGCATCCCGCCCAAGGACGCGCATCTGCTATTTCAGCGGCTCTCGCGCTTGCCGCGCGACATCGAGAGCAACGTGCCCGGCAGTGGCCTGGGCCTGTCGCACAGCAAGCTGAACATCGAGGCGATGCAGGGCACCATCCGCTTCGAGAGCACGGGGCGACCAGGCGAGGGAACGGTCTTCATCATCACCCTGCCCACCCCGCCGCCCGAGGCCCCCGCCTCGCCTCCACCCAACACCAAGTAATAGCGCCAGCACCCGGCGGCGCGCGTCAGGCGGACGCCACGCGTCGCCCATGCCGCACCCGTAGCCCCAGCGCGACGCAGACCACCACCAGCACCGCGATGATGGCCGTCAGCGGCACCAGTTGTTCGCCCAGCAACAGCGCCGCCCAGAGGATCGTCAGCAACGGCTGCACCAGTTGCAACTGGCCGATGCGCGCGATGCCCCCCAGCGCCAATCCCCGATACCACGCGAAAAACCCCAGGAACATGCTGAAGACCGCCGTGTAGCCAAATGCCGCCCAGGCGACGGGGTCCGTCGGAATCCCACGTTGTGCGAAGTTCACCGCGACCGGCACGATCACCACCGGCAGGGTGAAGACCAAGGCCCAGCAGATGACGCGCCACCCGCCAAGCTCGCGGGCCAGCCGCCCGCCCTCGGTGTAGCCCACCGCGCCCGTCGCCACCGCCGCCAGCATCCACCAGTCCCCCGCGCGCAGGTGCCCCGCCCCCTGGACGATGGCGAAGAGGATGACCAACCCCGCCCCGATGATGCAACTGAGCCAAAAAACGAAGGGTGGTCTCTCGCGCCCCCGCACGACCGCGCCGATGGCCGTCGCCAGCGGCAGCAAGCCATTGATGACGGCACCGTGGGCGACCGGGGTGCCCGCCAGCGCCAACGCCGAGCACAGCGGAAAGCCGATGACCACACCGAAGCCGACCAACCCCAGGCTCAGCCACATGCGGCGGGGCGGCAGCCGTTCCCTGCGCCACAGCAGCACCGCCCCGGCCAGCACCGCCGCGACGACCGCTCGGCCCAGCCCCACCAAGACGCTGCCAAAGGCGGGCAGCGCCAGATGCGTGGCGAGCAAGGTGAAG
>JBBQSR010000093.1:0-10240 GCA_038234855.1 Ktedonobacterales bacterium
CTCCCCTGGCGGGCATGGGCCATGTGGAACAGCTCCTCTCGGCAGACGAGCGCCAACGGGCGGCGCGGTTTCATTTCGCACGGGATCACCTGCGGTACAGCGTAGCACACCCCTTCACGCGTGCTGTGCTTGGGGCGTACCTGGGCGTCGCGCCACTGGCGCTGCGGTTCAGTGTCGGCCCCCATGGCAAGCCATCGCTGGTGCGGGGCATGGGTCAGCCCGACCTGCGCTTCAATTTGTCGCATTCCCACGAGCGCGCGTTGCTGGCGGTGGCACTGGGCCGTGAGGTCGGCGTGGATGTCGAATTCGCCCAACCGCTCGACGATGCCGACCTGATCGCGACGAGCTTTTTTTCGCTGGCCGAACGCGCGACCCTGCAATCGCTGCCCGCTGCTGAGAAGCAGGCTGCGTTTTATCGCTGTTGGTCGCGCAAAGAGGCGGTGATCAAGGTGATGGGCCTGGGACTGTCAATGCCGCTCAATGGCTTCGATGTCACGCTGGCCCCCGACGCGCCCGCGCGGCTGATCGCGGTGCGCGGCGCGGTCGCGGCGCAAGGACCCTGGACGCTGCACGATCTGCCGCCACTGCCGGGCTATGCCAGCGCGCTAGCCGTCGCGGGCGACATCGACGACATCCGCACCGTCGCCTGGTCGCCACCGACTTGACCGCGCCTGAGGGCAGCCGCCCACGTGTCCTGTTGTGGATGCGGTTTGCAGGTTGATTGCTTGCACGCCCCCCTTGACAGACCGATCACCAGGCGGATACACTTGCCCTCAGTCACTTGGCCGCGAAAGCTGTACCACTAAGCAAGCATGAATCGCACAGAGCGACGCTGCGCGGGTACCTTTCGCGCCTCGCCAATGAGCAAAGCGGTCACAACACAGAAAGGGACGATTCCGTGAGCGAACGGGAAGAATCGATCAGATATCGCGTCGTTGTAAACCACGAAGAGCAATATTCCATCTGGCCCGCCGACAAAGAGAATGCCTCAGGCTGGCGCGATGCTGGCTTCGATGGCAGCAAGGCCGACGCGCTCGCCTACATCAACGAGCATTGGACGGATATGCGCCCGCTGAGCCTGCGGCAGCACATGGAACGCGACCAGGCCGCCAGCCAGCAGCCAGTGGCCGTGGCCGCCGTCTCGCCTGCGCCCGCAGCCGCAGCGGCGGTGCCCGTCATGGCTGGCGCGGCCCCCGAGGCGGCGACGCCCGCGACCGCCGGTACCTCCGTCGCCGAGGCCGAGGCCAAGCAGAAGCGCGGCTGGTTTGGTCGCCAACGCGACGAAGCCCCCGCCCCCGCGACGGCTGCGCCCGAGGCCACCGAGGACCCCAAGCAGAAACGCGGCTGGTTTGGCCGTCGCTAGCCTGGTGGCTTCCCCTGCCCACGTGGGGCCGCCCGATGGTCGTCGCCCCACGGTGCCACTCCCGTTGCGCAACGCTACTTCCCTGGTTCGGGGGGAGTAGCGTAGTCACTTGACACCGAAAGTACGCCGCGTGTGTTGCGTCGCACCTGCGAACGCCTGCCCCACGGCGATTCCTGATGGATCTGGACGAGGTTCTTTTTCATGCGCCACGAACGCGATGCCGCGTCGCCCTCCGTCGCCAGCGCCCCCACAGTGGCGACCAATTCCGCACCCCTCGCCTTCTTTGCCATCGCTGATGCTGAATGGCACGCCCTCCCCACCCTCGCGGCGCAGATGAGCGTCGCGCCAGAGGCTGTGCTCGTGGCTGCCAGCGCGGCGCTGCTGGGTCGCTATGCCCTGCAAGACGCGCTCACCCTCAGCGTCATCATGCCTGGGCGAGGCGACGGTGTAGCAGTGGAAAATGGTGCAGTGGGCCTGCTGCTCACATGCGATCTGTCCGAGATGGCGACGTTCCGTGACATGGCGCAGCACGCGTGGGCAGCCGCGTCGCCAGCGACGCTGCACGTGGCGCGAGTCGCTGGTGGCTGGCAAGGCACGCTCGCGGTGGCCGGGGGGCAGCCGTTTGGCTTGCCAGATGCCGAGCGCGTGCGGCAACATTTCACGCGGTTGTTGCGTTCCCTGTTGGCGAACCCTGGTCAACCAATCGCCCGCGCGACCCTGCTGGACCCCACCAGCCCCGACGCCGCCGAGCGCGCCGAATGGCAGACGGTCGTGCGCGACTGGAACGCGACATCCGCCGAGTATCCGCGCGATGCCACGCTGGCGCAGGTCTTCATCGCCCAGGCGCAGGCGACGCCGGAGGCCATCGCCGTGGTGAGCGATGGCGAGCACCTGAGCTATGGCGCGTTGCTCGCGCGGGCCAGCCAGTTGGCGCGGCATCTGCGCGCGCTGGGGGTGGGGCCAGAGGTGCCGGTGGGGCTGTGCCTGGATCGCTCGCCCGACCTCATTCCCGCGCTGCTGGCGGTCGTGCTGGCGGGCGGCGCGTATGTGCCGCTGGACCCCGCCTACCCCGCCGCGCGCCTGACCCAGATGCTGAGCGATGCCGGGGCGACGCTGGTGCTGACCCAGGCGCATCTGCTGCATACACCGCTGGCTGCGACGGGCGCGACGCTGCTGGACGTGGCGGCGCTCTGGCCGCTGGTGGCCAGCTTGCCCGCGACCCCGCCGATGAGCCACGCGACGGCGCACGATCTGGCGTACCTGTGCTATACCTCGGGGTCCACGGGCGTGCCCAAGGGCGTCGCCATCCCGCAGCGCGCCGTGCTGCGACTGGTGCGCGGCACCGACTTCGCGGAATTTGGCCCCGCCGCGACCTTCTTGCAATTCGCGCCGCTGAGCTTCGACGCGGCGACGCTGGAGGTCTGGGGGCCGCTGCTGAATGGCGGGCGGCTGGTCATCGCGGAGGCAGGCGCGGTGCCGCTGGATGTGCTGGGGGCGACGCTGGTGCGCGAGGGCATCACGACGCTGTGGCTGACGGCGGGGCTGTTTCACCTGATAGTGGGCGAACAACTGGGCAGTCTGCGCCATGTGCGGCACCTGCTGGCGGGCGGCGATGTGCTGCGCCCCGCCGTGGTGGCGCGTTACCTGACGGCGTACCCCGACCACACGCTCAGCAATGGCTATGGCCCCACCGAGACGACGACCTTCGCTACGACCTACCCGATGCGCGGCACGCTCCCTGACGGGCGAGCGGTGCCCATCGGCAAGCCCATCGCCAACACCACGACCTATGTGCTAGATGCCTGGGGGCAGCCGGTGCCCATCGGCGTGCCCGGCGAACTCTGCATCGGTGGCGACGGGCTGGCGCGCGGCTATTGGCGGCAACCTGCCCTGACCGCTGAGCGGTTCATCCCGCATCCCTTCATCGCTGGGGAGCGGATGTACCGGACGGGCGACATGGCGCGCTGGCTGCCCGATGGCTCCCTCGATTTCCTGGGGCGGAGCGATGGCCAGGTGAAGGTGCGCGGCTACCGCATCGAACTCGGCGAGATCGAGCGCGTGCTGGTCGGGCTGGCGGGCGTGGATGCGAGCGCCGTGGTGGTGCGCGACGGAGCCGGTGGCGAGCCATCGCTGGTCGGCTATATCGTCGGGGCGGGCCTCGACGGCGCACAGGTGCGCGCCACGTTGCAGGGCGTGTTGCCCGCGTATCTCGTACCCGCCGCCATCGTCGTGCTCCCCACGCTGCCCCTGACCCCCAATGGCAAGGTCGACCGCCGCGCCCTGCCCGATCCCGCGCAATGGCGCGCGGAGGCGTTAGGAAATGACGCCCCCCCACAAGGTGCGCTGGAAGAACGGGTCGCCGCCATTTGGGCTGGGGTGCTGGGCCGAGCGACCATTGGCCGTGACGCCGATTTCTTCGCGCTGGGCGGTAATTCGCTGTTGGCGACGCAGCTCGTCGCGCGACTGCGCGCGGCATTCGCGGTGGATCTGCCCCTGGTCGCGCTCTTCGACGCGCCGACGGTCGCGCGGTTGGCTGGGCAGATCGCGGATCGGCAGGGGGCCGCGACGGGGCATACTTTGCCCGCGCTGGTGGCTCACCCGCACGATGCGCCCCAGCCGCTGTCGCACGCGCAAGAGCGCATGTGGTTTCTGGAACAGATGCAGCCAGGCAGCACCCGCTACGTGGTCGCCATGGCCGTCAGCCTGGCGCGCGCGGTGGATGTGCCAATGCTCCAGCGGGCGCTGGATCTGGTGACGGCGCGGCACGAGAGTCTGCGAACCACCTTACTCAGCACGCCAGATGGCCCGATGCAGGTGATCGCGCCCGCTGCCCAGGTGCCGCTGAGCGTGGTCGATCTGCGGGCGCTGGCCCCCGCCGAGCGCGAGGCCGCCGCGCAGCGCGAAACCGCGCGCGAGGCCCAGACGCCCTTCCATCTCGATCGCGGGCCGCTGGCGCGCGTGGTGGTGCTGCCCCTGAGCGTGGCGGAAACGCTGCTGCTGGTGACGCACCACCACGCCATCTCGGATGGCTGGTCGATGGCGGTCTTCATCCAAGATCTGCTGGCGGGGTACGATGCGCTGCTCGTCGGGGACGCGCCCGCGTGGCCCGCGCTGCCGGTGCAATACGCCGATTACGCCGCATGGCAGCGCCAGTGGCTCAGTGCGGGGCCGATGGAGGCGCAGTTGGCCTATTGGCGGCGGCAACTCAGCGACGCGCCGCAATTGCTGGATCTGCCGACCGACCATCCCCGTCCCTCGGTGCCGTCGCACGAGGGGGTGCGGCAACGCTTCGCCATCCCGGCGGAGGTGACGGAGCGGTTGCGTGCGCTCAGCCAGCAGGAGGGCGTCACGCTGTATATGACGCTGCTGACGGCCTACGAGGTGCTGCTGCATCGCTACACGCGCCAGGCCGATTTCCTGGTGGGCACCGTCGTCGCCGGACGCCACCAGCCCGCGCTGGACCGCCTGATCGGCTTTTTCGTCAATACCCTGCCGATGCGTGCCGACCTGACGGGCGATCCGTCCTTCCGCGCGGCGCTGGCCCGCACGCGCCGCGTCGCGCTCGACGCCTTTGCCCACCAGGACGTGCCGTTCGACCGCATCGTTGAGGCCGTGCAGCCGACGCGTGACCTCCGTTATGAGCCGCTCGTCCAGACGCTCTTCATCCTGCAAAACACGGCGCTGGGCACGCTGGAAACGGCGGATGGCAGCCTGCGCGTCGTCGACACCGAGACGGGTGCCGCGCAGTTCGATCTGGTGCTGGAACTCACCGAGACGGCGTCTGGGATGCAGGGCGTCTGGCACTATGCCACCGACCTCTTTGATGCGACCACCATCGCGCGGCTGACCGACCATCTGCTGCATCTGCTCGACGGCATCGTCGCCGCGCCCGATCAGTCCGTGGGCCGCTTGCCGTTGCTGAGCGCGGCGGAATGGCGCGATCTGGTCGTCACGCGCAACGCGACGGAAAAGGACTATCAGCGGGTGCCCTTCGCGCCCCAGGCCTTCGCGGGGCACGCGGCGCGCACCCCGGCAGCGTTGGCGGTGGCGCACGGCACCATGCAGTGGAGCTATGGCGAGCTGGCGGAGCGCGCGCACCAGGTGGCGCATACGTTGCGGGCGCGCGGGGTCGGCGCGGGCGATCTGGTGGGGGTGTGCCTGGAACGCTCATCCGACACGCTCGTCGCGCTGCTGGGCATCTGGCTGGCGGGCGCGGCGTACCTGCCCATCGACCCCGAATATCCGGCGGAGCGGCGCGCGTACATCGTGCGTGACGCGCGTGTGCCCATCCTCATCACCCGTGCCGCATGGTTGGGGGTTCCTGAGGTGCAATGGTTGTCACTGGACGACCCGCAGGTGCTCGGGCAACCGACTAGCGATCCAGGGATCGCCGTCACCGCCGATGACCTTGCCTATGTCATCTATACCTCGGGTTCGACGGGGCAGCCCAAGGGCGTGGAGATCACCCATGGCGCGCTGCGCAACCTGATGGCGTGGTACACCGACGCCCTCGGCTTCGGCCCGACGGATCGGCAGACGCATCTGGCGGGGCCAGGCTTCGACGCGACGATCCTGGAACTGTGGCCCGCGTTGACAACGGGCGCGAGTTTGCACATCGTCGATGACGAGACGCGCATCAGCCCCCCCGACCTGCGCGACTGGATGGTCGCCCATGGCATCACCGTCAGCATGGTGCCCACCGCGCTGACCGAGCAATTGCTGGCGCTGCCCTGGCCCGCCGACGCCGCGCTGCGCCGCATGCTGGCGGGCGGCGAGAAGCTGCACAGCTATCCGCCAGCGGACTTTCCGGCGACCTTCTTCAACGCCTATGGTCCGACCGAGGCGACGGTGATGGTGACGGCGATCACGCTCACCCCTGAGATGGCGGACCCCGCGCTGGCACCGCCCATCGGGCACGTCATCGCCAACACCCAACTCTATCTGCTCGACGACGCGCAGCAGCCGGTGCCGGTCGGTGTCGTCGGGGAACTCTACATCGGCGGCGCGCAGGTCGCGCGTGGCTATCGTGGGCGACCCGACCTGACGATGGAACGCTTCATTGCCGATCCCTTCCGTCAGGAGGCCGGGGCGCGGCTGTACCGGACGGGCGACCTGTGCCGCTATCTGCCGAATGGCGCGCTGGCCTATGTGGGCCGCACCGACCAGCAGGTGAAGATTCGCGGCTATCGCATCGAATTGGGCGAGATCGAGATCGCCCTAAGCGCGCACCCCACCGTCGCGCAAGCCCTGGTGCTGGACCGCGAAGACACCCCCGGCGAAAAGCGGCTGGTCGCCTATGTCGTCGCGTCGCCCGATGCGGCCCTTGACGCGGCGGAACTGCGCGACCACCTGGGCCAGCGATTGCCGAGCTATATGGTGCCCGCCGCCATCGTCGCCCTCCCCGCCTTCCCCATGACCGAGAACGGCAAGGTCGACCGTCGCGCCCTCCCCGCGCCCGACTGGCAAGCGGCGGCGGTGTACGTCGCGCCGCGCACCCCGTTAGAGGCGCAGTTGGCGGCGATCTGGGCCGAGGTGCTGCACCTCGACCGCGTTGGCGTGACGGATGATTTCTTCGCCATCGGTGGGCATTCGTTGCTGGCGACGCGGTTGCTGGGGCGGATGCGTGCCGCGCTGCACCGCGACATCGCGCTGCGGCAGTTTTTCGCCACGCCGACCGTCGCGGGCCTCGCGGCGGCGCTGGCCGATGCCACAGATGGCGACGCCGCGCCCGCGCTGGGCGACATCACGCCTGTGCCGCGTGGGCTGCCCCTGCCGCTGTCCGCTGGGCAAGAGCGGCTGTGGTTCCTGGACCAACTCGCCCCTGGCAGCACGCTCTACGTCGCGCCCGTCGCGCTGCGCGTCCCCTTCGCCGTGACAGGCGATGTGTTGGCGGCGACGCTGCAAACTATCGCGGCGCGCCACGAAAGCTGGCGCACCGCCTTCGTCGCCACCAATGAGGGGTCGCGCCAGGTCATCGCGGACCACGTCACCATCCCCTTGCGGATCGTGGATGCGCGGTCGGCTTCGCCAGGGGATCGCGCGGTGCTGCTGCGAGACGCCGCCCAGGAGGCGGCGCGCGCGCCCTTCGCGCTGGCCGAGGCACCCTTGGTGCGCGTGGTCGCGGTCATCACCGCAGCGGATGAGTCGGTGCTCATTTTCGCGCAGCACCACATCATCACCGATGGCTGGTCGCTCGATGTCATCGCGGATGAACTGATGGCGATCTATCCGGCGCTGGCCGCTGGGCAGACGCCGCAGTTGCCCGCGATGGCGCTGCACTACGCTGACTATGCCGCGTGGCAGCGCGACTGGGTGGCGGGCGCGGCGGCACAGCGGCAGGTGGCGCTGTGGCAGGCGCGGCTGGCCGATGTGCCGACCATCCTCGAATTGCCGACCGACTATCCGCGCCCTCCGGTGCAGACCTACGCGGGCGCGCTGCATCGCTTCACCTTGGCGGCGGATCTGGTGGCGCGCGTGCAGGCGGCGAGCCAGCAACAGGGCGTCACGCCGTATATGCTGCTGCTGGCGGCCTTCGAGGTGCTGTTGCATCGCTACAGCCGTCAGGAACGCTTCGTCGTGGGCACGGTCGTTTCCGGGCGTTCGCGGCCAGAGCTAGAGGGGATGCTGGGCTTCTTCGTCAATACGCTGGCCTTGCCGGTCGATCTGACGGATGACCCGACCTTTGCCGCGTTCCTGGGCCGCACACGGCAGACGGTCATCGCGGCGCAGGAGGGCGGCGATGTCCCCTTCGATCTGCTGCTAGAGCAACTGGCGGTCGAGCGCGACGCCAGCTATACGCCGCTGGTGCAGGTGCTTTTCACCTTCCAGACGGCGCTACGGCAATCCGCGGCGCAAGAGGTCGTGCTGGACTGGGATCTGCCCATCGCTAAATTCGATCTGACGCTGGACGTGATGGCGAACGGTGCCGCCTGGGACGCCAGCCTGGAATACAACAACGATCTTTTCACCCCCGCCACCATCGCGCGGATGAGCGCGCACTTCATCAAGCTGCTGGACGCGCTGTTGGCCGCGCCACAGGCGGCGGCATCGTCGCACAGCCTGCTGAGCGCGGCGGAAACGCACCAACTGCTGGTGGAATGGAACGCCGCCACCGTGCCCGTGCCGCCCGTGACGCTGCCTGTGCTGGTCGAGCAGCAGGTGGCGCGCACCCCCGCCGCGACCGCGCTCATCGCCGAGGACGAGACGCTGACCTATGCCGAACTGAATGGCCGGGCCAACCAACTCGCCCACGCGCTCGTCGCCATGGGCATGGGGCCGGGGCGGATCGTCGGGGTGTGCCTGAACCGCACGCCGGACCTTTTCATCGCCATCCTAGGCATCCTGAAGACGGGTGCGGCGTATCTGCCGCTCGACCCGACCTATCCGCCCGAACGGCTGGTCTATTCGCTGGATGATGCCCAGGCGGCGCTACTGATCACCAGCGGCGATCTGCGCGGCATCTTGCCCGCGACCACCGCGCGCATCAGCGAGATCGATCAGATGCGCGACCTGCTGGCGCAGCAGCCGACGGAGGATCTGGGTCGTTCGACCGACCAGGGCGCGTTGGCCTACGTCATCTATACCTCTGGCTCGACGGGGCGGCCCAAGGGCGTCGCCATCGCGCATGCCAGCGCGGTCGCCATGGTCGCGTGGGCGCACTCGATCTACACCGATGCTGACCTGAGCGGGGTGCTGGCCTCGACCTCGGTGTGCTTCGATATGTCGGTCTTCGAGATCTTCGCCACGCTCAGCCGGGGGGGCACGCTCATCTTGGCGGAAAACGCGCTGGCGCTGCCGACGCTGGCCGCGCGCGACCGCGTCACGCTCATCGACACCGTGCCCTCGGCGTTGAGCGAGCTGGCCCAGGTGGGAGGCATCCCCGCGTCGGCGCGCATCCTCAACATCGGCGGCGAACCACTGGCGAAGTCGCTGGTGGAGCGGCTCTACCAGTTCCCCTCCGTGGAGCGCATCTATAATCTGTATGGCCCGACCGAGGACACCACCTTCTCGACCTACGCGATGGTGCCGCGTGGGTCGCGGTTCGCGCCCTCCATCGGTCGCCCCCTAGCGAATTCGCAACTCTACATCCTAGATCGCCAGATGCATCCGGTGCCTATCGGCGTGCCGGGCGAGGTCTACCTGGCGGGCGCGGGGCTGGCGCTGGGCTACCTGGGCCGCCCCGACATGACGGCGGAACGCTTCATTCACAATCCCTTTGGGGCGACACCCGACGCGCGCATGTATCGAACGGGCGACCTGGCCAGCTATCGGCCCGATGGCGAGATCGACTATCTGGGCCGCATGGACCAGCAGGTGAAGGTGCGCGGCTTCCGCGTGGAGCTGGGCGAGATCGAGAGCATCCTCAGTCGCACCGAGGGGGTGCGCGACAACGTGGCGGTGATCCGCGACGACGCCAGCGGCAACAAACAGATCGTGGCGTATGTCGTCGCCGATGCCACGACCACGACCGAGACGCTGCGCGAGGCGCTGCGGGCGCGGCTGCCGGGCTACATGGTCCCCGCGGCCTTCGTGCGCCTGGATGTGCTGCCCCTGACCCCCAGCGGCAAGGTGAACCGCCGCGCGCTGCCCGACCCCGTCTGGCAGGGCGACAGCGACTATATCGCGCCGCGCACCGCGACCGAGGCGCAGTTGGCGGCGATCTGGGCCGAGGTGCTGCACCTGGACCGCGTTGGCGTCACCGAAAACTTCTTCGCGCTGGGCGGGCATTCGCTGCTGGCGACGCGGTTGATCGCGCGCATCCGGGCGGCGCTGGCACCTGATCTGGCTTGGCGGGCGCTTTTCGCCGCGCCGACCATCGCGGAACGGGCCTTGGGGGGGGGCGAGGCCGAGCCCGTCGCCGCGCCCGTCGCGCTGCCA
>JBBQSR010000094.1:0-10222 GCA_038234855.1 Ktedonobacterales bacterium
CCATCGCCGAGCACTCGATGTGCCAGCCAGGGCGGCCCCGGCCCCAGGGGCTTTCCCACCAGGGTTCGCCGGGTTTCGCGCCCTTCCACAGGGCGAAGTCGCGGGCGTCGTGCTTGTGCTCGTTCGCCTCGATGCGTGCCCCCACCAGCATCGCGTCGGCGTTGCGCTTCGACAGCTTGCCATAGTCGGCGAAGGTCGTGGTGGCGAAATAGACATCGTTCTCGCCATACTCGCCCTCCGCCACGTAGGCGTTGCCCTTGGCGACGAGTTGCGCCACGAAGTCGATGATCTGCGGCATGAACTCCGTCACATAGGTGAATTCGTCGGCGCGGCGTACTGCCAGCGCGTCCATGTCGCGGAAGTAGCCATCCATGTAGCGGCGGGCGACCTCGGCGGGCGAGATGTTTTCGCGAATGGCGGCGGCGATGGTCTTGTCGTCGATGTCGGTGAAATTCTGCACGTACTTCACCGGATAGCCGCGATATTCGAGGTAGCGGCGAATCACATCATTCGCGATGAAGAGCCGCGCGTGGCCCAGGTGTGGCTCGTTCTTGGGCGTGAGGCCGCAGACATACATGCGGACGGGCAGCGCGATGGGTTCGAAGGTGTCTTTGTGGCCGCTGAGGGTGTTCGAGATCTGCATGCGCGGGGCGTGCTCCTCTTCCTGGCTGGTCGTTGACGATCAAGGCGTGGCAAGCAACGACGCGCGAACCCGTGACGCTCATGGCTCTGTGCCCGCGTCAGAGGGATTCGCGCCAGCGACAGGTGCATTTGGCCGGGGGGTGTGGTCGCACGCGCGCGCTCCTTGGGGAAAATCTCGCTCCATTATGCCACGTTGCCGTGCATGATTTCAAGCAGCGGCAGCGGAAGGGTGGTTATTTTCGCCATGCGCCCCCTTTTGCGCGGCGCTGTGGTGCGGTCGTGACATCGCGCGTTTTTGCACACCCCTGGCGTGGATGTCCTGCCAGTGTGGGGTCTGTGGGTCTATCATAGTGAGGGCGCACACTTCTCATGCATGGGGTGCGATGTTACAATCCGCGTATGCTCGGGGGCATGCGCACGTCACCCGCCGCTGCGTTGAGGCTGCGGACGGTCTGGCGTCACCCCACGGCAGGAAGGATGGGCGCTCATGTTTTCTCGTCATCGGGTGGGTATTTCATCTGGGTTGGTCGTCACCGTCGTGTTAGGCGGCCTCTTGGGGTATATCATTGGCGCGAACTCCCCCGGCATCGTCTTTGGGCTAGGGAATCCGGCGGCAGGGACGGTGGCGGCGCTTCTTTTCGCGGCCATCGGCTCAGCGATCTGGCTGGTCGGTGAGGCCATCGTCGGCATCGCGGGCGCAGTCGGGCGCGATGCGACCCTGCTGCGGGTGGGCATCTCGCTCTTCGGTTCGTTCGGCAGCACAGTGACTTCGGGCCTGTCATTGTTGGGCGTTCATCTCTTTCCAGGGGGCGATCCGCATAGTATCTTTGCCTATGGACCCATCGCGAGTGGGTTGGGCGCGGTGGCGCTGGGCACCCACGCGCTGCTGCACCAGTTGCATCTGGACCGCCTAGCGCGGCGCTAGGGCATTTGGCACGCACGCTTGACAAGGGCACCGGGGCGTTCTTATACTCGGCGAGAAGGGTGTCGCCAGCATGGCACACCGCATGTTATGGTACACGGAAGATCAGCAGAGGGAATAGATTTCTCATGGATCAGCAGACGCCTACGGCACCGACCGTCGCGGTATCGGTGCCCTCCGCACGGACGGTGCCTTCGTGGTTGACCCCGACGAATTTCACCATTGGTGGCGCGGTGGTCATCGCGCTAACGGCCATCTTGGCCCCCAACTTTGGCTTGGCGGCCATCGTGGCGGGCATCGCGTGCCTCGTCGTCGCCATCTTGGCGATCATCTTTTTGCTCATCACGCCCGCGCGCGACGCGCGCATCCAGTTGGGTGTGACGACCGGGGTGCTCGTCATCATCGGCGCGCTGGCCATCGCCAGCAATGGTGCCGCGTACCAGTTCGCCATCGCGCGTGACCAGGCGAACGGCGACTATGGTGGGGCGGCCACCGCCCAGCGCGCGCTGGGGCAAAAGCCGCCCTATTCGTCGGATCTGGCGACGACCTATCTGAAGTGGGCCGACGCCGAGGTGAGCGGTAATGCCTTTGCCAGCGCCATCAACCACCTGAACTATGTGGCGACGAACTTCCCGACGCTGCCCCAAGCCGCGACGGCGCAGATGCGGCTGCCGACAGTCTATCTGCAATGGGCGCAGTTCGCCACGGGGCGCAGCGACAGCGTCACGGCGGGCAAGGCGTACCAGAGCCTCTTAACGCAGTTCGGTTCCTCCGCGGCGGCCTCGCAAGCGGCCTCGACCGCGCCCGCCGCCTTGCTGGCCTGGGGTGACGCCGCGCTCGCCGCCGGGCACAATGACGACGCCAGTGCCGCCTATCAACTCGTCACGAAATTCTATCCCAAGAGCGCCGAGGCGACGATGGCCCACGCGCAAGCTGCCAAGGCCCTGTCCGCCAGCTCAAAGCAACTCGCCGCTGCCCATCGCTTCGGTGAAGCCTATGAGCAATATACCTTGTTGGCGAAGAGCTATGCGGACACCCCCGAGGGTGTCGCCGCCAAGAAGCTGCTCGCGCAGGGCGTGCGGCTGACGGGGCGCTTGCTGAAGGCCGACGGCCAGACCCCCGTGCTCCCCTACACCACGGTGCGGCTGTCGAGCAAGTGGAGTGTGGTCGGCTCGGGAGCTAACCTCAGCTATATCGTCGGCGGCACGCAATACTTCGCGGGGACCGACGCCAATGGCTATTTCGTCTTCCCCAGTGTGCCGTCTGGCCCCTATCTGCTGGAATGGCGCAACACCACGGGCGTCTTCTTGACCTACTTTAAAGGCGCGACGCCGCTGGACGTCGTCACCCTGCGCCCGCTCGAAAATCAACTCCTCACCACCATCGTCACCGACTTCAAGTAAGCGGCGAATAGTGGGTGAATCTGCCCCACATCCCTGGAAATACCCCAGGGATGTGGGGTATTTCCTTGTGCAGCATCCGATAGTCCCGCCCCGTCTTGTCGAGAGTTGCCCCCCATGTTATACTCGGATCACTGAGGGCGAGGACACGGGCGACTGGGCGCTGCACGCGGCGGTTGCTGGGGTCACGGGACACGAAAAAGCGAGGTATATCAAGCATGGCAAGACAGATGCGCGCTCACTATACGGACCAGTGGGATCAACAGACCGGCGACACCGGCGGCTATGATGAGTACTCTGAGCAGTACGACATGGTACCCTATGGTGAGCGTGGCCTAGCCCCCATCGAGGAAGCGCCTCCTGTGCCATCGCTGGTGGGCGTCTCGGCCACCATCACCAACTACGGCTCACCCTTGCTTTCCTACACGCGCACCATGCAACGCTTTTACCAGACCCGCAAGCGCGTGCTGAGCATGGGGCGCATCAAGTGCGCCATCTGTGAAGAGCGCATCGCTGGCTGGGCCTGGCTTGGCCCCGATAACAATAGCCACGCCCACGACGGCTGCTATGACCGCCTCGCCTGGACCTGGGCCAGCGTCTACGCCGAGCAGCAACAGATGGCCGGACGCGGAGAACTGGACTGATCGGCTTTCCCCTGCCGCATCGCTGACGTGCCACCCGAGCAAGCGCGCGCTGAGCAAGCGCCCGGCTCTGGTGGCATTCGCTTTCCCTGCCCTGGGAACGCTTGTGCTATACTGTGACATATCTCGGGGGGCGGCCCCCGGCACGATGGAGCGCGATTGATGGACCCCGTATCTCAGGCCCGCGCGGTGGTGGCGCACGACCTGCGCCAGGGCGGCATCTTGGATCAGCAGTTGGACGGCTACGAAGAACGCCTGCCCCAGGTGCAGATGGCCGAGGCCGTCGCTGAATCGCTCACCAACGGCAAACACGCGCTGGTGGAGGCACAGACTGGTACGGGCAAGTCGATCGCCTACCTGCTTCCCATCGTGCGGTCGGGCAAGGTCGCACTGGTGGCGACGGCCAACAAGGCCCTGCAAGAGCAACTGTACTACAAAGATATCCCCTTTTTGCAAAAGCACGTGCAGCAGTTCGAGGCGGCACTCATCAAGGGGATGAGCAACTACATCTGCCTCAAGCATTTGGATGAAGAGCGGCCCTTACAGCACTACGCGCAGAATCCAGTCTTCACCCACCTGAACGATCTGCTCAACGAAGAGACCTTCGATGGCGACCTGGATATGCTGCCCTTCGCGCTGCCGAGGGACATCCGGGGGCGCATCGCGGCGGATGGCGACGACTGCGCGTGGCGTGAATGTCAGTTTTACGGCGACTGCTATGTGCGCAAGATGCGCGAAAAGGCGCAGACCGCGCAGGTCGTCATCGTCAACCATACCCTGCTGCTGATCGACCTGTTGATGGAGGGCTGGCTGCTACCCGACCGCGACGCCATCGTCATCGACGAGGCGCACCATTTGGAAGACGAGGCCACCCGCGCCTTTACCGCCACCGTGACGCCGCGCCGCATCGAGACGCTGCTGGGCCAGCGGCGCTTGCGCGAACACTGCGACCCGGCCTACCTCGAGGCCGCCATCGCCGCCAACGTCTTTTGCTGGAGCCGCCTGGACGAGATCACCCGCTTCGGCACGCGCAACCGCGCCCCGCTAGATGGCCCCCTGGAAGAGGGTCTGCGCCTGGCCAGTGCGCTGGACGATGTGAAGCGCCAGCTGCAATCGCACAAAGCCGAGGTGATGGACAAGGGCGAAGAGGCGCTCTATGACAAGTTGGTGACGCGCACGAGCAATCTGGTCGCCGACATCCGCCTGGTGCTGGGCATGAAAGACCCCGAAAACCGCGTCTATTATGTCGAGCGGGTGCCGAGCCGCCGTGGCCGCGAACCTTCGCTCTCCGTTTCCGCCGCGCCGCTCTCAGTGACGGAGATGCTCAAAGAGAAGCTCTTCGACCGCATCAGTGTGGTGGCGACCTCCGCGACGCTCGCCATCGACGGCAGCTTCAAGTTTTATCGGGGCCGCGTCGGCATCGGTGAGGCGAAGGAATTGGTGTTGCCGCCCGCCTTTGACTACGAGCGCAATGCCGTCCTCTACGTGCCCTATATGAAGCACGAGCCGACCTTTGGCAAAGAGAGCGGGCCGTACCACGACGAACTGGCGCGCGAGATGGGCGCGCTGGTGCGGGCCTCGCACGGTCGCGCCTTCCTGCTTTTCACCAGCATGCGCACGCTGCGCGAGGTGTGGGAGCGGCTAGCTGAGGATCTGACGAACGAGGGCTATTTCCTCTTGTCGCAAGATAGCGAGCTGGCCCGCGCCGAACTGCTGCGGCGTTTCAAGGGTGGCGAGCGCGCGGTGCTCTTTGGCCTGCGCAGCTTTTGGGAGGGCATCGACGTGCAGGGCGAGGCGCTGTCGCTCGTCGCCATCGACAAGCTGCCCTTCGATCCGCCCGATGACCCCGTCCACGAGGCCCGCGTGAACCGGATGAAAGAGGCCGGGCAAAACTGGTTCGGCGACTACGTGTTGCCCCTGGCGATCCTGCGGCTGAAGCAGGGCGTCGGGCGTCTGCTGCGCACGCGGACGGATCGCGGCGTCCTCGCCATCCTCGATTCGCGCTTGCTCACGAAATTCTATGGCAAGCAGGTGGTGCACGCGCTCCCCCCCGCCAAACGCACGACGAAGATCGAGCAGGTGCGCGCGTTTTTCGCTGAGGACGATAATGAATGAAGCCGTTACGCACGCGTACTCATACGGTTTTCGTGGACGGTAATCAAGTAAACGAATGAGAGGAACATTGCATGACCTTCCAAGCCTACCTCGATAACGTGCAGGCCCAGACGGGAAAAACCGTGGATGACTTCCGCTTGCTTGCCACTGAAAAGGGCATCGTCAAAAAGAGTGATATCATCGCATGGCTCAAAGCTGATTTTGCGCTGGGCCATGGGCACGCTAACGCGGTCGCGCATGTGCTGGCGAATGCTGATGCGCCACGCTTGAATCTCGATGAGCGGATCGCGGCGCATTTTATCGGCAAAAAGGCGGCCTGGCGTGCGGCATTTGATGCACTCTTTGCCCGCGTCGCCACGTTTGGGGAGGATGTGACGACGGCACCGACGCAGACCTACATCAGCCTTTTGCGTGGCGGCAAAAAGTTCGCCATCGTGCAGCCAACTGCTGAGCGTCTCGACATCGGCATCAAGCTGAAAAACGCGCCATCTGCCGAACGGCTAGAAGCAGCGGGGGTATGGAATGCCATGGTGACGCATCGCGTGCGCATTAGCGACCCTCAGCAAATCGATGACGAAGTGCTGGGCTGGCTAAAAAGCGCCTATGATGCAGTATAACGCTGTGAGGGTTTTGTGCTATACTATGTCCCGAAGTGAGTATCTTCTTTTATAGAACGACGGGAGCGGGCACCATGGCTATCGCGGCGGGGAAATATCATATCTGGACGGTCGGCTGTCAGATGAACATGGCCGATTCGCAGCGCGTGGCGGCGATTATGGGCGACCTGGGCTGGGAAGACGTGCCCACGATGGCCGAGGCCAACCTCGTCATCCTCAACACGTGCAGCGTGCGTGCCTCGCCCGAACTGAAGGCGCATGGGCAATTGGCCCTGCTCAAGTTCGCCAAGAAGCAGCGCGCGGACCTGTTGGTGGCGATGATGGGCTGCATGATCGGCAATCAGCGCACCATCGACGATCTGGCGAAACGCTACCCGCAGGTCGACCTGTTTTTCAAGGTCGAGCAAGCCGACATCCTCCCCAACTTCCTCGAAGAACGGTGGACGCCCATCGCGACCGGTGATGGCTGCGTGGATGTCGCCGAGGTCGGTGCCGCCCAGGCCGTCAGCATGGAGCGTGCGGGCACGGTATTGCCCGTCATCAGTGGCACCCCGCTGCCGATGGCGATGTCCATCACCCCCAAGCTCGCCACGCGCGAACTGCACTACCCCATGCAACTGGCCCCGCTCGAAAAGCCGACCGCGTGGCTGCCCGTCGTGCTGGGCTGCAACAAAGTCTGCTCGTACTGCATCGTGCCGTCGCGCCGGGGCCGCGAACGCAGCCGCCCAGTCGATGAGCTGCTGGCCGAAACCACCTCGCTGGTGGCGCGTGGTGCCCGCGAGATCACCCTGCTCGGCCAAACGGTGGAGGCGTATGGGCTGGACCTGCCCGCCCAACCCTCCCTCAGCCACCTGATGGCGCGGCTGAGCGAGGTCGAGGGGTTGCAACGCATCCGCTTCATGACCAGCTATCCGCGCCACTTCACCGACCCGATGATTCACGAGATGGCGGCGCTGCCCAAGGTCTGCGAGCATGTAAACATCCCCGTGCAGCACGGCGACGAAGGCATGCTGACGCGCATGCGTCGTGGCTACAACCTGACGGAGTATCGCACGCTCATCGACAAGCTGCGTGCGTGGTGGCCCGGCGTCACACTCTCGACCGATGTCATCGTCGGCTTCTGCGGCGAGACGGAGGACGAGTTCGCGCACCTGCTGGACCTGCTGCGCGAGATACGCTTCGACGTCGTCCACGTCGCGATGTATTCGCCCCGCCCCGGCACGCTTTCCTATAAATGGGAAGACGATGTGCCGCTGGAACTGAAGAAGGCGCGCTTGCACGCCGTCGAGGATGTGCAGCAAGCCATCGCGCTGGAACTGAACGGTGCCCTCGTCGGCACCACCCAGTCCATCCTGATCGAGGACCGCCAGGAAGGCACCGACCGCACCCTCTGGAAGGGGCGCACACGCGGCAACAAGATCGCCTTCTTCCCGGTGATCGATGATGGCGCGCAACTGGGCGACGAGCGCGACGTGGTCATCGACCGCGCGACCGCTTGGTCGTTACAGGGCACGCCCCTTGCGCTGGCGACCGCCGCGCGCTGACCCGCCGTGTCGCTGCGAGGTGCGGCGGTCTTGCGCTCATTTCACCTTGGCTTGCACCGCTTGCCATCCTTTGTGGTATAACCTATGGCGGGCAACAAAAGCGAGCGAGGGTGAACGAGTCGTGGCAAATCCCGAGGCGATGGTGGCACGCACTGCGACGGACGAGGTGATCGTGCGGGCGCTGGCGCAAAACTGGCATACCCTGCGCCGCTCTTTCACGATGGTGCCCACTGTCCGGCTGCGCGACGATGCTCGCGCGTTTTGGTTCAGTACGGGCATTCCCAGCGCGTGGTTCAACGCCGTCCTTTTCGCGCGTTTCACCCCGGCGGAAACCGAAGACGAGATCGCGCGGATCGCCGAGCATTTTCGCTCCCTTAATGTGCCGTGGCTCTGGTTCATCGACGCCGATAGCGCGCCGGAGGATCTGGGGGCGCGGCTGCTGGCGCATGGCATGGAGCGCGCGTTTGACTGCCGCAACATGGCGATGGTCCTGCCAGATGCCCCCTTCGCCGCGCCCTTGCCCGAGGGGGTCGCCATCCACCCCGTTGTGGATGACGCGACCTTCGCGCTCTGGCGAACGGTCGCGCTGATCGGCGATGAGCGCGATGACCGGGCGAGCATCGATTTGCAGATCGCTACCTCGCTGGCCCCGGACCGCCAGCATTTCGTCGCGACGCTGCATGGTGAGCCGGTGGCGCGGGCGACCATCGTCCCTGCCGCGGGTGTGGCGGGCCTCTATGGCGTGGCGACACTGCCCCCAGCACGCGGGCGCGGCATCGGCCATGCCCTCACCTGTGTCGCGCTGGACGCCGCCCGCGACCAGGGCTACGAGGTTGCGGTGCTGCAATCATCGCCGATGGGCTATGCCATCTATACGCGCATCGGTTTCCACGATCTGCCGACCTTCCCCGTCTATGTGTGGAGGCCGCCGACGCTGCCCACCGCGCCAGATTCGCCGCACGAAGGGTAAACATCTCGTAACCGCCTCACGCGGCCCTTGACGAACGGACGAATGTTGGATATAATTTCTTGCAGTCTTGTGAGAGAGACAGACGTGTTGGCGTGCGAAATGGATGGGCCACCACGGAGTTGAGAAATGGGTGCCGCGCTTGCCACGGGCAGGCGCGGCGCATTGTTCACTTGGCGCGCCTCGCGACTTTCCCCGCATGCTATATGGCGGGGTTTTTTGCCGCTGGGATGTGCGCGCTGGCGAGGAGTTTTTCCTATGGCAGTTCATCACGAACCCGCGGCGAATGATCGCCCCCTCTTGACAGCGGAAGGACGCGCCCGTCTGGAGGCTGAACTCAAAGACCTGGTCGAAGTGCAGCGCCCCATGATCGCTGACGACATCCACGAGGCCAAGGAAGCGGGCGATGTCAGCGAGAGCAGCGCCTATGAGCACGCCAAGAACGAGCAAGCGCGCATCGAAGGGCGCATCCGTGAACTGACGGTGTTGCTCAACAGCGCGGGCACCCTGGAACTGACGACCGATTCGGATGTGGTGCGCATCGGCAGTACCGTCGAAATCCGCATCACCACCGGGGCGAACGCGGGGAAAGAGCGCGCCTTTACCATCGTCAGCACGCACGAGGCCGACCCCCGTGCCAACTACATCTCGAATGAATCCCCCGTCGGCAGCAAGCTGATCGGCCAAAAGAAGGGCGCGAAGGTGAAGATCAGCACGCCCAATGGCGACGTGACCTACCAGATCCTCAAAGTGCGCTGATGCCCGACGACCTGCTGGCGGCGCTCGCCGCGCGCCAGCTCCCCACCGACGAAGTGGGCCTCCGCCTCGCGCTGGAGGCCCACGTGCCGGGCTATGATTTACTCCGCATGACGCCCGCCGCCGCCAAACGCTGGAAGACGCGCTATCGGCTGATGATCGGCGCGGGCTACTTTGACGGCACCACCCCCGCCGAGGTCTATGCGCGTGTCCTGTTGGCGGTGCTGCCCCCGGCTGAGGCGGCGGGCGGCTAGCTGGCCCGCCCGCCGATGCACAGCGGCATGCCGTTTACTGCGTCATCAGGGGCTTGGGCGCGCGGGCGTAGGGGCGGATCATTTTGCCCGCGCGCACCTGGCGGGCCATCGTGCGGTCCTTGCGCGCTTCCAGGCTGATCAGGGGAAAAGGGCGGTTGTGCTCGTCGCTCATCTGGGCGGCGGTGGCCTCGGCCAGCGTGGCGCGGCGCTCGAAGGCGTGGGCCAGCAGTTCGCGGCGGTCGCCCTCGGGCAGGTCAGCGATGCACAGCAGCGCCAGCACCAGGTCGGGCTTGCCGCGCTCCGCGTCGGCCTGTGCCCGCGCGGCCAAGTCCGCGCCCTCGCTCTGCACCCGCGCCGCGTAGTC
>JBBQSR010000095.1:0-10217 GCA_038234855.1 Ktedonobacterales bacterium
AGCATACTAACTCCTTTTTGCGATGGCGAGACGATCTCGATCGATCAATCAGGTGCGATGCGTGCATACGCGGATGGTTTCATGATGACGTATGGGCGAGGCATGTGGCGCGGGCCAACAAAAAGAGCGAGGCGGAAAGCATGACTGCTCCGTCTCGCTGGTTTTTGGGGAGATAGGCTAGGCCTGGGCGGGAGCCGTGGCGGGCGTCTTCGCGGCCTTGCCACGCGGCTTTTGCACCTTGTTCATGGTGCGCAAACAGCGGGTGCAGATGTTCACGTTTTGCAGGGCACCGTTGATGGAAAGACGGCGACGTTGCACGTTCAGCACGAAACGGCGATTGGTTTTGTTTTCCGCATGGCTGACATTATGTCCATATTGCGGGGTGCGCCGACAGATATCGCAGCGACCAGCAGCCACAATATTCACCTCTCTCTTGTCGTATGTTATGATGCACTTTGCAAGTATATCATCTGCGCCGCGCTCTCGCAAGGGCGACACCGCAAAAGTCCGGGCAGCGGGGCAGCGCGCGAGGAATGGGGGAAGGTATGGGCATGCAAGGGACCACGACCGCCAACGGCACCGGCGGGGCGGCACCGCAGCAGCGCGGCACCATCGAGGTATCGCCGCAAGCCATCGCCACAGTGGCTGGGCGCGCGGCAGCAGAGGTGCCGGGCATCGCGGGCATCGCCGATAAGCATCTGCGCTTCGGCACCGCCGAGCTACAGCCCGCCGACCGCTACGCACGCGGCGTCGAGGTGCGCTTCGCGGGGGAACGCATCATCATCGACATCTACGTCATCGTCGACCATGGCCCGCGCATCAGCGATGTCGCGCAGACAGCCATCGCAGCGGCCAAGGCGGCGGTGGAAACGATGCTGGGGCTGCCCATCGTGCAAGTCAACATCGTGGTGCAGGGGCTACGTGTCGGTGAGGCATCGTGAGGCATCTTTCCACAGGTGCCACAAAGCCGTTGCGTTTTCGACCAAAGATCGGTATATTATGTAGACCGACTCAAACCGCTGCTGCTGGTTGCTTCCAACGCGATGCCATACCGGTAGCCCTTGGCATGGGCGATGCCTGAATTGACGCACACAACGCGCACCTGCTGCGGGGGGAACCTTGCCCGCACTCACAGCTATAGGGAGGACGAGGGCGATCATGGACCCCTCGACGAACAGCATGCCGCTATTCTCATTCCGCCGAAACAAGAGCCGCACCGTCGCGGTTTTTGACGGGCAAGACTATCGCAAGGCGATGCTTGCCGCCGCTGCCTGGCTAGAGCAGCACCGCGACCAGATCAACAAGCTCAACGTCTTCCCCGTGCCCGATGGTGACACCGGCACGAACATGGCGGCGACGATGCGCGCCGCCACCGCCGCCGTCGCCGACTCGACCGACACCAACGTCTCGGTCGTCGCCAACAAGCTCTCAGAGGGCGCGATTCGCGGGGCGCGCGGCAACTCGGGCGTCATCCTCTCGCAGATCTTGCGGGGCATCTCGGTGGCGCTGGATAAAAAGCCGACCTTCACCGCGCAGGAATTCGCCGAGGCGCTGCAAGCCGCCGCGACGAATGCCTATAAGGCCGTGATCAAGCCGGTCGAGGGCACCATCCTCACCGTCATCCGCGAGAGCGCCGATGCCGCCCGCCTGGCGGTGACGAAGGCCAACTGCGACCTGACGACGCTGATGCAAGAGGTCGTCGCCAAGGCGCGCCAGACCGTCGCCCACACCCCCGAACTGCTGCCGATGCTCAAGCAAGCTGGCGTCGTCGATGCCGGTGGGCAGGGCCTCACCACCATCTTCGAGGGCTTCTTGCGCTATACCCGTGGCGAGTCCACCACCATGCCCGCGCGGGCCAGCATCGACATGGATGTAGCGGAGATCCATCGCGGCGCGGTTTCCATCGATGAAGAGTTCGGCTACGAGGTCGTCTTCCTCTTGCGCGGCGAGCACCTGGATATGGAGGGGCTGCGCAACGCCATCACCGAGATGGGCGGCAACTCCACGGTGGTCGCGGGCGATGAAACCATCATCAAGGTCCACACGCATACGCTGACGCCGGGCAAGATCCTGGACTACGGTGTGAGCCTGGGCAGCCTGGAAGACATCAATATCGAGAATCTGCAAGCGCAGAGCCTGACCTATGCCGCTGCCAGCGCCAAGGAGCGCGGCGTCGCCGACACCAGCACCGCGACCGCCGGGGCCATCAACCAGGGCAACCCCACCACCCGTCGGCTGGCGCAGCCAAACCCGCCCGTCGGCGATGTGGCGATGGTCGCGGTCGTGGCTGGCCCCGGCTTCGAGCAGGTCTTTAGTGGCCTGAATGTCAACGCCATCGTCCAGGGCGGCCAGACGATGAACCCCAGCACCCAAGAACTGCTCGACGCGGTGAATAGCATGCCCGCGACGAAGATCGTGCTGCTGCCCAACAACGGCAACATCATCATGAGCGCGCGGCAGGTCAACGACCTCACCGACAAAGACGTGCGGGTCATCCCCACGCGCTCGATGCCGCAGGGCGTCGCCGCGATGATGGCCTATAACTTCGACGCGGATTTCGACGCCAATGTCGCCGCCATGGGGGCCAGCGTCGGCGAGATCGTGACCGGCGAGATCACCACCGCCGTACGCGACGCGCTGATCGACGGCATCACCGTGCAGACGGGCAACACCATCGGCCTGGTGAATGATGTGCTGGTCGCGGCGGGCAATGACCCACAGACGGTGCTGCACCAAACGCTGGAAAAGATGGATGTCGCGCACCATGAGGTCGTGACGCTCTATTACGGCGAGGGCGTCGCCGCCAGCGAGGCGCAACGGACGGCGCAAGCGATGATGGAGTGGTACCCCGACCAGCCGGTCGAGGTCGTCCACGGGGGCCAACCATATTACACCTTCGTCATTTCGGCGGAGTAAGGTTCGGAGGGGATTTGTGACCGTTCATCTTGTCACCGATAGCACCAGCGACATCGACCACGCCCGCGCGACCGAGCTTGGCATCACGGTGGTGCCCCTCGTCGTAGATTTCGGCGGTCAGACCTACCGTGATGGCATCGATATGGATAACCATACCTTCTATCAGCGGTTGGCGACCTCACCTGTGATGCCAAAGACCTCCACGCCGGATGTCGGCACCTTTCGTGATGCGTATGAGGCGGCGATCAAGGCGGGAGCGACGGGCATCCTCTCGGTGCATATCTCGGGCGCGCTCAGCGGCACGCTCAACGCCGCCACGCTCGCCGCGAATCAACTGACCGAGGACCGCCAGCGCGCCCGCCAGCCCGAGGTGCCCATTCGCCTGGTCGACAGCCGCAACGTCAGCGCGGCCTTTGGCTACCCGGTCATGTTGACGGCGCAGCGCGCCCGCGACGGCGAGTCGCTCGACGCCCTCGTCGCGTATGTGCAGCACCTGACCGAGAACACCAAGCTCTATTTCCTGCTGGATACGCTGGAATATCTGCAAAAGGGGGGGCGCATCGGCGCGGCACGCGCGGTGATGGGCAATGTCTTGAGCATCAAACCCATCTTGGGCATTCGCGATGGCGTAGTCGTCTCGCTCGAAAGCGTGCGCACGCGCAGCAAAGCCCTCGCGCGGATGGCCGAGATCGCGGCCAGCGCGGGCGAGATCGAAGCCTTTGCCCTGGCCGCTTCAGATGACGCGGCGGCGGACGATCTGCTCAAAGTGGTGCGCCCCGCCTATGGCGGCCACATCGAGCAGTTCCGGGTGGGTGCGGTCATCGGCACCTACGCTGGCCCCCACGCCGCAGGCATGTTCATCACCACCAAGAAATAGCGCATCTTGCGTGGCCAATGAGCGGTCCAGGACCGAGGGCGAGCGGATAAACCCGCTGGCCCTCTCTGCTTAGCTCGCTGCCAGCCATCCCTGAATCGCCTCGGCCAGCGCGTCTTGATGGCCGGTGAGGAAGTGGTCGGCGGCGGGGATGACCCGCAGCGCCTTCGGTTCGTCTAGTGCGGCGAACCAGGGACGTAGCGAGGTGAGCGGGCCATATTGGTCCGCGTCGCCTTGCACGATCAGCTTGGGCTTGGCGCAATCGCCGAGGGCGGCCACGGCCAGTAGGTCGGTGGGGATGCCGACGCCGATGAGGCGCGTCACGCGGGGGTCTGCGCACCCCACCGGCAACCCCACCCACGAGCCAAAGGAAAAGCCCGCCAGCAGCAGCGGCGTCGCGGGGTAGCGCGACGCCAGCCAGTCGAGCGCCGCGCGGGCATCCGCCGCCTCGCCGCGCCCGTCGTCATAGGCCCCGGTGCTGCGACCCACCCCGCGAAAGTTGAAGCGCAGCGTGGGGATGCCCGCCTCGCCCAAGGTCTTGGCGATGGTGAAGACGACCTTGTTGTGCATAGTCCCACCGCCCAAGGGATGCGGATGGCACACCACCGCCGCCATCCCTGGCAGCGCGTCCGCCCCCTCGTGGCGCAGTAAACCTTCCAGCATCCCGTGCTCAGTGGGGATCTCAACGGCATCGATCAGGGCCATGGTGGGCGTGTCCTTCGTGATGGGGGTGAAACGGTGGCTCAGTCGTGGGCCACGATCTCGCCGTTGTTGGTGATGGCGGGGTCGGCGACATAGTCGGGGTAGTCGCGGTCCCAGATGGTCGCGGGTTCCTCGCGCGCTTCCCAGCGGCGCAGCGCGTCGCGCAGCACCTGGCGCTGCACGCCCACCTGGCCTGGTCCCCCCAGCGCGTCGCCCAGCGGAAAGCCATTCGGGTGGATCGCGCGGGGCGGCCCCATCTGTCTGCTGCCCTCGGGCACCAAGGTGATGAGCACCGTGGGGATGCCCACCATCTCGATCTCGCGCTGGATGGCGACGACCGTGCGATGGCACAGCGGGCAGCCAGCGGTCAAGACCACCGCGTCGGCATCCGAGCGTTCTAGGATCTTGGCCATCTCGGGGGCGACGCGCTCATAGAGGTCGCGCAGTTGCTGCGAAAAGCCCATGAAGCCCAGATGCCGTCGCGCGACGCCGCCGATGATGCCCTCCGCCGCGAATTCGCGCAGCCGGTCGATGGGAAAGACGCAGTTGATGTCGGCATCCGCGTGGCGGTGGTCATAGTGCCCGTGCGTCACCATCAGGTCGCCCGCCGCCACATCGCCCGGCAATTCGCGCCAGGTGTTGTCGCCGTCCAGGTCATACGGCTCTTGCGACCGCAGGTGCACGCCCGCCGTCGTCACCAGCGCCACCTTCGCCGTCGCCAATTCCAGCCGACGCGGCGTATATGGGATGCACCGCCGAGACATCGCCATGGTCTGCCTCCTCTGATTTCATCGCGTTTTTTTTCGAACACGAAAGCCACAACATTCCACGAAAACGGGAAAGCATGGCGGCACCTAAAGCAACGCCACGCTATCGCTCACTTTTTTCGGGTCCTTCGTGGAATATCGTGTTCGAATCTTCCCCGCTATTGCAGCTTGCGCAGGACCTCGAAGAGTTCCTCGTTGTCGGGCGTCTCGCCGGTGGGGCGATGCACATGCACCCATTGGATGACGCCCTGCTTGTCGATGACAAAAAGCGCCCGCTCGGCCATGCCCGCCACATGCCGCACGCCGTATTGATCGACCACCTTGCCCTGCGGATAGAAGTCCGCCAGCAGGGGGAAGCTCAGCTTCAGTTGCTTGGCCCAGGCGACGAGCGCGGGCTTGCCATCCATGCTGATGCCGATCACCTGCGAGTCGAAGGTGTTGAAGCGTTCGAGTTCGGCCTCATACGACGGCATCTGGGCGCTGCACGTGCCGCTGAAGGCATAGGGGAAGAAGGCCAGCACGACATTCTTTTTGCCCCGGTACTCGCTGAGGGTGATCTTCGCCGCTGGATCGCTGCCATTGGCATCGGGCAAGGTGAAATCGGGAGCTTCGTCGCCGACCTTGAGCGTTTGGGACTGGGCTAGGCTCTGGGGTGCGCTCATGATGAGGAGGTGTCCTTTCGAGTTGCGCGGGCATCAGCGCCGCGCCGCTGCATTCGAGATGGCGCATGCCCATGCACACGCATCAATCCTAGTTATTGTATAGCATCAGGGAGAAAGCGGCGTCAACTGCGGAGGGGCTGCCTGATCTTTGCGGGGAAAGGTCGGAAGGGTGCGGCACGAAAAACGGGCGGGCGGTTTTAACCGCCCGCCCGCTCAACGTCAACGAAGGTTGCTCTGACTGCCCGCGCGTTTTCTGCGCCCTGCGTGCTCTCGTCCCTCGCGTTGTTACCCCTGGGGCGTCATCGGCTTAGGGGGCGAGTCGATGAGGGCGACAAAATCGCCCGGCACCAGATCCTCCCACCGTTGGTTGGGCAGCAGATCGTAGCCGACTTGCAGATAGGCATCCGCCACGAAGACGGCGCACGAGAAGCGGTTGGCGGGCGGGCCACCCAGCCGCAAGCCAGGGAAGATGCGGTCGAAGGCGATCAACGCCAGCCCACGCGTGTCGTAGTGGTCGCCGACGTGGCGGCGCGCCCAATCGGCGGCGGCGTGGCGTTGCTCGGGCGGCACATTCACGCGAATGGCGGTGATGTGCCGCTGCCCCAGGGGCGAGCGTTTCACCCCCTCGGGCATCGCTTCGAGGATCATCCCCTCGCCGTCATAGATCGCGGAGTGGTGATAGTACGAGCGGGTGAAGAACTCGATCAATTGCGCGCCAGGCGTGCCATCTGGGCCAAAGAGCAAGATGTCGCCGCGCTCCAGCTCTACGCGCATCGCCACCGACGCGACCAGGTGCAGGTCGGGGCCAGGCGTGGGGGCTGGGCTGGCGCGCCGCGTCGCGGGGCTAGGCGCGCCCTCCGCCGAATTCGTGACGTGCAGCAGCCCCTCGCGCACCCAGGCGATGACGGTGAGGACGCCGCCGAGCCACAGCGCGCCCAGCCCCGCGCCGAGGGCGATGCTCTCGCGCTGCCGTTCGGGCGGCTCCTTCGCGCGGCGGTCGACGAAGCTGAGCCAGGTGCCCAGTCCGGCCAGCCCCGCCATCAGCAGGTTGCGCCGCCAGGTCGAGCGTCGGCTGGCATAGAGGCCCGCGGCCAGCACGCCGACGCTAGCGACGGCTTGCATGGTGGCGTCGTCGGGTTCCACCACGTTCGGGTAGCGCCCGCGCACGCGTCGCCACAACGGCGTCACCACCGCGCCGACCGCGCCCGAGGCCAGGAAGGCAACCGCGTCGATGCCCATGCGCAGCCGCCAAAACACCCCCGCCAAACCAATGGGGATGATGCTCAGCGCCAGCGTGTGCCGCTCCTCGCGCAGGTGGCTTTCGCGGCGCTGCTTGGGGATGGGTAGCCGCTTCCACAGGCCCAGTTGATAGCCCAGCCAGCCAAGCATGCCCACGATGGCGAACCCGATCCAGTACACCGTCACCATTTGGCGGCTGCGCTGCACGTGGTCGGCCAGGGGAAAGACGTTGGGCGATTGCTGCTCGCCATGGGGGGCCATCGACCGCAAGATGCCCGCGATAGGCGATGATGCGGGCTTTGGTCCCGTCGCCGCCTTGCCAGCCATCACATGCAGCCGGTGGGGGACGACGCTGATGGTGGCGGGCAACGAGCCAGCGGGTTCACCATCCGCTGCGACGGGCATCACATATTTGCTGCTGACGCGGATGCGCTTGGCGCGGCGAATCTGGATGCGAGTGTCCAGTTCGCGTCGCCCATTCATGATGGACCAATAGTGCCGGACGATGTCCCAGCGTCGCGCGTGGCGGGCGATGACGACGTCGAGCCGCCCGTCGTCCACCAGGGCATCGGGCGCGGCGGCGAAGCCCAGCCCATAACGCGGGGTATTGCAAATGGTGATCTCTTGGGCGCGCACCAGCTTACGCTGCCCATCCATCTCGATGGTGATGCCATGGGGCCGCGCCTGCATCAACGCGCGCAGCACGCCCACCCCGGCCCGCACCATCCCACCGATGCCTTGGTGGCGCGTCTGCTCGCCCAGCGAAAAGAGCGGCACCTCGAAGCCGATGCTCACCGCTTCGAGGAACGGCTTGCCATTGATCATCCCCACGTCCATATTCTGCTGCTTGCCATGGGCGATGACCTCACATGCGGCATCGAGATCGGTGGGGATGTTGAGGCTGGCGGCGATGTTATTCATGGTGCCAAAGGGGATGATGCCGAGGGTGGCCTTCGTGTCGAGCAGCCCCCGCGCGATCTCGTGGATCGTCCCGTCGCCCCCCGCCGCGATGATGAGGTTAAAGCCCTGGGCCACGGCGGCCTTCGCCACGTCGCCCCCAGGCACATCGGGCGTCAAGATCTCGGCTTCGACGGGGATGCCGAGCGCACCCAGCGCGGTGCTGATGTGGTCGATGACGTTGCCTTCCCCCGCGCCGTGCCAGGCCTGGGGATTGATCAACAGCTTCGCGCGACGGATGCCTTGCTGTTGTGGTTGCTGGGTTTTGGGTTGTGTGCTGCTCATCGGTGCTGACCTCGCGCGCGTCCTGCTGTTGTTATTTTTCGGGGTATTTAGACATGATCATACCACGTAGTATCGGCTCAACAACACAGACACAGCACTTTAGGTGCCAAGCGTGCAACAGACCGTCACACTTCGACGGAGACACGAGCAGCGAGGAAGGTTTCTTTTAGGGCTGGGCTTACGGCGCTCTCCGGCTCAGTAAGCAACCGTTAATGCGTCACGGTGGCGATCGCTCTGCACCTCAATTGGCGTCGGGTGCTGGTTCACGGTAAAGGCTACGTCACACCTGGGCATCACGCGCGACCAATGTCGCCAGCGCCGCCTCGATATCGCGTTTCAGTTCGCCATGCTTGACGGCGGCGTAGGCATATGCCGGATCTTCCCACGTCGCTTTATCGTAGAGCCACACGGGCAACGCCAGATGATCGGCGGGTTCCCAGATGTAGCGGGGAAAGATGTGGGCATGCACATAGGTGTCGCCATTGCCGAGAATCTCGTAATTCAGCCGCCGCAAGCCATAGGGGCGACAGGCCAGCTCGACGGCCTCGCCCAACACGCTCATATCATAGAGGAACTGGCGACGCGCGGCGGGGGCGAGGTCGCTAAGATGCGTCACCTTGGGCGTAGCGAGCAGCAGGCAATAGCCCGGCAACAACTGCATGTTGCCGATGACCGCGTAGCCGCTGGGCATCCGACGCAACACGGTGGGGTTTTCGCCGCGCTCCGCCGCGCCGATGGGGTCGCGCAACCATTCGGGCATCGCTGCGCCGCCTTTCGTCTACAGACTATCATCCAACGGGGTCACGGCGAAGACCTTGTCGGGCTGCCAGGCATCTGGCGCGCGACGCGCGAGGAGCCCCAGGAAGCGTCCATCGGTGGCATACGCGCGCAGGTGCTCGTCCTCGCTCACGCTGGGGAAGCGTAGCGGTTGCCCCTTACGCAGCCGATCTTCGTTGCCCTCGGCCAGGATGGCGGCGGGCAGCGACAGCAGCGCCTCATCCGGCGCGTAGAAATGGTTGGACCAGGTGCCCTCCGCAAAGGCCGTCGCCAGCCCGTCGAGCGTGATGGTCTGCGCCAACGCGAAGGGGCCGACGCGGGTGCGCACCAACGCCGCCAGGTGCGCGCCGCAGCCAAAGACCGCGCCCAGGTCGTGCGCCAACGAACGGATATAGGTGCCCTTGCCGCACGCGACATCCAGCACCAGCGTCGGCGCGTGCCAGTCCACGATGGTAAGCGCGTCGATGCGTACCGGACGCGGCTTCATCTCTACCACCACCCCGGCACGGGCGAGGTCATAGAGCCGCTGGCCGTTGTGCTTCAGCGCGGAAAATATCGGCGGCACCTGCATCACAGTGCCAAGGAACTGTGGCAGGACGGCGGCGATGGCGACTTCGTCGAGCGTTTCCGGCACGGGCAGGGTCGCCGTGACCTCGCCCTCGGCATCATAGGTGTTCGTCTCGACGCCAAAGGTGATGGTGGCACGGTACGCCTTGCCGGTGTCGCTCAGGTACTCCACCACGCGCGTCGCCTGGCCCAGGCAGACGGGCAGCACGCCCGTGGCGGCGGGGTCCAGCGTGCCCGCGTGGCCGACGCGTTTCAGATGCGCGATGCGCCGGACCTTCGCCACTACGTCGTGCGAGGTCCAGCCCGCCTCTTTGTGGATGGCGAAGATGCCATCGAGTGCCGTTTGTGGCTCAGTAGGGTTTGATGCGGACAAGCGGATCGCCCTTCTTGACGAGTTGGTTGTTCTTTGGGGGGATGGCCGTCACCACGCCGCCGATCTCGGTCTTGATCTCGTTAAAGACCTTCATCGCC